>JBIIRS010000047.1:0-7848 GCA_044341425.1 Candidatus Planktophila sp.
CGTTATACCAAGGCACAAATTGGGCAGCAGAGATTGATCCCGGTAGATCTTCACCAGGGATGCCTAGCTTCTTACCAATTGACGAACCTGTGGCAATAACAACAGCGTCATACATCTCTTTTAATTGCTCGATCGAGATATCTGCGCCCAGCTCAACCCCACCAAATAAACGGAAGTTTCCTGCAGTCGCGATCTTTTCAAATACCTTTGCAACAGTCTTAATCTTTGGGTGATCGGGTGCCACACCACTGCGAACCAAACCCCATGGGGTTGGTAGGCGTTCGATCATGTCGATAGAAAATTGCAGTTCATCGGTCTGCAGATTCTGAAGTGCTTGCGCTGCAAAGTAACCGGCTGGACCTGCGCCGACGATCGCTACTTTGTAACTAGGCAAGTGAAATCCTTTTCCTAAAGGGTAGAGATTTGCTGAGCGGAGACGAGGAGATTTGAACTCCTGAAGGGTTTAACCCCTTACCTCGTTAGCAGTGAGGCGCACTCGACCGGGCTATGCGACGTCTCCAAGTACAGGTGTGAGTTTACAGGTAGATCACTACCGCGTGAAACGCTTCTCCTGCATCAAGGCATCCCAGATAACCGCCTGTGCAGCCAGCGCATCTTGCGAGTTCTGAGCCTGATTTAGGGCGGCGATATCTACACGATCGCAAACTTCTTCAAGGTAGGTAATGATTTCAATGCTGCGAGTAAGTGCGCGCACTGGATCTTCGCGGAATGGGAATTGATCAAGCAAAATTGGATCTGACCAATTGATACTGCGAAGTGCAAGCATGTATTCGATAGTTTCGAATAGGTGCACTGACGCCACTGGCAGGTCGTCATCCCAGCCGCGCCAGTTATCGTTTAGCTCAGCGCTAACTAACTTGCCGTGGCGATGGATAAGTAGAAGCGACTCTGCTGGAGTTTCTTGCGCCATTAGCGAATGACCAAAGTCCATAACGATTCCCACGTTATCAACTTTCATTTCGCTAATTGCAAGAAGCGTTTTTGCAGCAGTTGCCAGAGTCATTCGTACGCGAGGTTCTTTGCATTTGTATTCAATTGCAAATTGCACCTTAGGGTTTTCATTTGCCAGATCGCGGATGCCGTTGATGGTGTAATCCCAGATCTGTAAGTAATTTGCTTGAAGTGGGAAATCAAATCCATCTTGGCCCGGCCAGAATTTAACGTAAGTTGCGCCAAGTATTTCTGCTGCAGCAATTGCTTCACGAACGCGATCTTTAGTTTGTGAACGAAGCTTGGTATCCGGGTTAGTGAAAGAACCCTTTACATATTCGCGCATGTAGATATGTGGAGTTGTTGCGCGGCAGATAAGGCCGTTGTCATCGAGCATCTTCTTGATCTCAACTGCGGTGCGCTCTGGAATATCAAATGGCACATTTATATCTAGGTGCTTAAGGCCAGGGACTTTGGCGGCATCTTCAATCATCTGCTGGCTGGTGCGCGTTGGGCCGTAACCATCGCCGGCATAGCGATCAACAAATTGGCCAAAGGCCCAGATGCCTGCTCCGTAAGTTAGTTTTCCCATTTTCGCGCCTTCTCTCTTCTTTGTTGTTGAAATCTTACGAGTTAAAACAGTTGGTGAATAGGGTTTTAGCGAGCTTTCATGCGTGATGCAGCCAAGGCTTTTTGCCATGTTTTAAGGGCTTTTTCGCGCTCTTCTTCTGAAAGGCGCGGTGAATACCCATCATATTTAAGTTCAATCTTTTCGATATCTGTAATGGTTGCAAGGCCCGCACCTAATGCGGCAACCATCGCCGCACCGAAGGCGGAGAGTTCAAGTAATTGTGAAGATTTAATTTTCTTGCCGCTTAGATCAGCGAGCATCTGCATTAGATATTGATTGCGAGCTCCTCCACCATCGGCATAAAGTGAATCTATTTTGATTCCAGATTTGGCAAAATCTTCGAGGACATCGTTTATTTGAGCAGCGGTTGATCTCAGCGCGGCTGCTGCAAGATCTGCGCGGCTGCTACCTCGGGTTAGCCCTGCGATGATTCCAGTTGCTTCACGATCCCACCAAGGCGCCCCAAGACCGTTAAAGGCAGGAACTATTTCAACCTGCTGCGTTGATTCTGGTGCAAGTTTGGCAAGTTCATCGGGGGTTGTGTCAAGAAGTTCTGCCAACCAAACCAAGGTCGAGCCGGTTGAAAGAATATTTGCTTCCGCAGCTCGTGTTAATTGACCACCGACTGACCAGGCAATCGTTTGTGGATCGGTCTCTGTGAGCCCCATGAGCGATGTACCAGTGCCGAAAGTCGCTTTGAAATTTCCAGAGATCCAACCTTTATGAGCAAAGAGCGCGGCGTGCGAATCCCCCATGATGCCCGAAAGCGGTACATCGTCAGTTAGGCCGAGCGCCTGCATATTTGTGCAGAAGTGTTTCTCATCTGATGAAGTTACTCTTGGCAAAGTTTTTATATCCACCATGAATAGATCTAGAAGTTCTTGGCTCCACTGACCGGTTTTGATATCAAGCAACTGGGTGCGGCTAGCGCTACCTGATTCGATGATATGGCCGGCGCCTAATTTAAAAGCGATCCATGAATCAATTGTTCCGATGCAGATATCTTCAGTGAAGTTCTGGTTCTCTAACAACCATTGCGCTTTCAGCGCCGAGAACATCGGATCGAGTTCAAGCCCAGTTATCTCCTTCACGCGGGCAGCGTTTTTCGCTGATTTTTCTGCTAATTGTGAGGCTCTGCGATCTTGCCAGGTGATCACATTGGTGAGCGCCTTGCCAGTTGTGCGATCCCAGAAGAGAACTGATTCGCGTTGGATACTTAAACCAACAGCTGAAATTTTATGGGCTTTAGTTATTTCAAGAGATGCTGCAACTACCGAGCGCCAGATCTCTTCGGGATCTTGTTCTACCCAACCAGGTTGCGGAAAAGTGGTATTTATCTTTACCTCTGCTTGGGCAAGAACTTCACCTTTTAAATTAATTGCCAGGGCTTTGGTGGATCCGCTGCCTTGATCAATAGCCAGAATTATTGGCGAACTATTTTCCATGCTTTAAGAGCTCTCGAGCAGAGGCAACGATTGAATCTGCGGTAAGTCCGTAATGTTCAAGAAGATAAGAAACCGAACCAGTTGGTGCAAAGGTATCTGTACCAAGTAACTTCATCGCAACAGGATGGTTCTGCACAACAAACTCGGCGATTGCTCCACCGACGCCGCCGCGAGTTACTGATTCTTCTGCCGTGATAATCGCTTTCGTTTCTTTCGCTGCTAAAAGGATTTCAGCGGTATCAAGCGGTGAAACAGTTGAAAGGTTAATTACGCGAGCAGAAATGCCTTCGCTCTTTAATTGGTGGGCTGCAGCAACAGCGCGTGAGACCAAAGTACCCGTTGCAATGATTGTGATGTCGGTGCCGTCGATGATGCGCATTGCTTTATTCGGGACAAATGCTGGACTCTGTCCTTGCGATACTGAAGGCACTTTAAAGCGTCCGATGCGCATGAATACTGGGCCTGCTGTATTTGCCGCCCACGTCACTGCTTCTTGGGTTTGTGCTTCATCGGCAGGTAGAACAATTGGAAGTGAATCAAGGGCGCGCATCCAAGCAATATCTTCAATTGAATGGTGAGTTGGACCGAGTTCTCCGTAAGAAACTCCGGGGCTCATGCCACAGAGCTTTACATTTGTGCGGGTATAAACCACATCGGCTTTGATTTGCTCAAGCGCGCGACCAGTTAAAAATGGGGATGCGGCGCATACAAATGGCGTAAATCCAGCGTTTGCTAGGCCTGCGGCAACGCCAACCATGTTCTGCTCTGCGATACCGACATCGATTAAACGATCAGGGAATAGATCGCGGAATTCACCTAAGTTGCTTGAGCCAACTGAGTCATTGCAGACAACAACGATCTTTGGATTTTCAGTTGCCAGCGCAATTAAAGTCTTGGCAAAGATAATGCGGTTATCGAACTCTTCTAACTTTTCGCTCATTGCTTACCCAGTTGTTCAAGAGCTGCTTCATATTGTTCAGCTGATGGAACTTTATGGTGCCACTCGGCCTTACCTTCCATAAAGTCGACGCCCTTACCTTTTATGGTCTGCGCGATTACGACTCTCGGTTTGGTCTGTGGGTCGGTGAAAGCTTTGAGAAGTGCGTCGTAGTTATGTCCGTCGACTACACAGACTTCCCAGCCAAATGCTTCAAATTTCTTATCTAGCGGATCGAGTTCGTTTGTCTTTGAAGTTGGACTTCCCTGTTGGAAACCATTGCGATCAACCACTGCAATCAAGTTGGTAAGTTTGCGGTGACCCGCAAACATCGCCGCTTCCCAGTTGCTTCCCTCTTGAAGTTCGCCATCTCCCATAATCACAAAAGAGCGAGAACCGTTTTTTGCGAGCTGTGCACCGATTGCAGTACCTACTGCGATTGGAAATCCGTGGCCGAGTGGGCCGGTATTTGATTCAACGCCTGGAACTTTATTGCGGTTTGGGTGTCCGTTTAAGTTGCTTAAAGGTTTTGCAAAAGTCTTAAGGTCTTCGACTGGAAAGAAACCACGTAGCGCCAGAGTTGAGTAAAGCGCAACAGCGGCATGGCCTTTACTGAGAATTAAACGATCGCGGTCGGCTTTATTTGGTTCTTTGGGATCAACTTTAAGAACTGCGCCAAAGAGAGTTGCCAAGATATCGGTAACTGAAAAATCTCCGCCGATATGGCCCATGCCCGCACCTTTAATTGTGTGCAGAATTTGTAGGCGGATTTCGCGCGCTAAATCAGCAATTTCCCGCGTAGCCATCGACATAGTCCCTTAAGCCTATGCGTAATTACGCTCGCGTCAAGCGCCGCTTTATTCTCCAGATAATTAAAACCAGTAGCGCGATCCCTACCCATTGCCAGAATGAAATTGGAAATGGTTTATGTTCTGGCAGAGGCGCACTCTCTCCAGCCAAGGTATTTAAGATCGTAAATTCTGCGAATACCCCAGCGTGATCAGTTGCATATGGAGCTTTGTAACCAATTATCTGTGATGTAGTTACAGCAACTCCATTTTTTGTAAATATGTAATCTAAGCGATCTGTAAATCCATATTCATTTCCCATTCCTTGCGCAGATTTCAACCGATCTGGATCTGGGCCAGTTAAAAGTGCGTTTATTCCCCAGGTATATGTAGTTGGTTCACTTGAATCAGGTCCGGCATCGTTAAATCCAGCGTCAACCATTAATCGGTAAGCGTTGCACTTGCTATCTCCTGCAGGACATTCTTCACTCGCTGTTGGCTGCAAACCTGGATTTGCAGCGCTTGATGAACGTGGATCTCGTGGATCAGCATTGAAGTCACCGATGACAAATAACGGCATATTTGTATCTTTAAGATCTGCAATCAATTGATTTGCTTGTTTGGCAGCGTTGGGAACTTTATTCTCATCCCAAATTGATTCAAGGTGAGTTGAAAGAAAGCGAACTGGGATATCTGCAATATTTATATCGGCCCAGGTGTATCCGCGATAGATCGTCATAAGCGTTGGAACGATGCTGTAACTATCTTCATATTCGGTATTACCAACCCGAATAACCTGATCGGCCAGGCTCTTTTTGATCGCTAAGGCATCACCGATCTGGAAACCACAGGCGGCTTTATCTTGGCCAAATAACTTCTGGAATCGTGTTGGGTCTTTGACTATCGTTAAAAATGGAATTGGGTTTATGGAATATCCTGGATTAAATGCGGTTTTTCCATCTTTACTTGCCAAGACATAATCTCCGCCGAGCGCTTCAAGTAGCTGATCAGTGAAGTTAAAGACTTCGGTCTTCTTGCTCCAAGCGTTCTTTTTGCAGTACCAAATAGTGGCTTCCTGCAGGCCTATTACATCGGGCTGATATTCCTTGATTTCAGCAGCCAATGCGATAGAACGTTTTGAAAAATCGTTTTTATTCACTTGATCCCACATAAATTGTGCAGCCGCTGGCATATTGGGAATTAACTCAAGGGCAACCCCAACATCTGCGCCTAGATAGATATTGCGCGACATCACAGTGATTGTTGGTTCAGCCGCTTGCGCTGAATAAGGGGTGAAAAGCGCCGCTGATAGCGCTCCAATAACTGCTGCGGTAACCCCTCGTAATTTCATAGGTTCATTATGTACTCTAAGTCTTATGAATGAGAAGGTTGAAGCCCCAGAAGTAAAGAATGCACGTCCATACGATGTTGCACCACCTGCACAGTTCGCAGAATTTATGCGCACTGGCTGGGCTCCTTCAAACCTCGAAGGTCTGCAACCACTTGAAGTTGTGACATATGCCTTTACTCGTCGCCAAGTTTTATCGGAAGGCTTTCCAAATATTCGTCTTGTAATTCCTTCCGGTAATTACAAGACGCGTTCTAATGACACTGAATATGTTTACCGTCCGCATAGCGCATTTGCTTACTACAGTGGTGTTCAAGGTGCTGACGCGGTTGCTGATTCAGTTTTAGTCTTGGAGCCAAAGGCTGAGGGCGGACACGATGCATATCTTTATCTCCATCCACGTTCTACTCGTGAAACAGATGCTTTCTACACAGATCGTAAATATGGAGAACTCTGGGTAGGCCGCCATTTCACACTTGAAGAAGCCGCGACTGTCTATCAGATCGAAACTCGCAATGTAGATAAGATCGAAGACCTGCTGCGCTTTAGCAAGGAAACTTTGTTGATCCGCGGTGAAGATACTTTGATGGATAAGTTGATCTCAGTTCATGCACGCGAAGCTGAGTTCCAGACATTTGCATCTGAACAGCGTCTCGTTAAGGATGAATATGAAGTTGGCCAATTGCAGGCTGCCGTTGATTCAACCGGACGCGGTTTCTCAGATGTAATCGCAGCGATGCCGGCTGCTGCCGATCACCCACGCGGTGAACGTATTGTCGAAGGCGCATTCTTTGGCCGCGCTCGTCTTGAAGGTAATGACATTGGCTATACAACTATTGCTGCCGCAGGTTCACATGCCTGCGTGTTGCACTGGATTCGCAATGATGGTGCAGTTCGCAACGGTGAATTGTTGCTGCTCGATGCTGGTGTGGAAATGGATTCGTATTACACCGCCGATATCACACGCACCTTGCCGGTAAATGGAAAGTTCACACCTGCACAGCGCGCTTTATATATGTTGGTTTATGAGGCACAACTCGCAGGTTTTGCCGCGGTAAAGCCCGGTGTCCCGTTCTTGGATATTAACCGCGCATCACAACGCGTACTTGCTCAAGGATTAGCCGATATGGGAGTACTGACAATTAGCGCTGAAGAATCGATGAAGCCAGAAATTGGTCTGCATCGCCGCTGGACCTTGCACGGGGTAAGCCATCACTTGGGTATCGATGTTCATGACTGCGAACATGCCCGTCAAGATATGTATCGCGATGGTGTGCTCCGCGAAGGAATGGTTCTAACTGTTGAGCCAGGCCTTTATATCCAACCCGATGACGAACTCTTTGCACCGGAATATCGCGGAATCGGTATCCGCATCGAAGATGATGTGGTTGTTACTGCCGATGGTTGCCGTAACTTAAGCGAAGATATTCCGCGCCATCCTGATGCAATTGAAGCTTGGATGGCTTCAATCCTCGGTTGATTAACTAGCTAGCTGTAAACCTAAGTAGGCGGCAGCTAGACCAAAGCCGAGTGACATAACTAGGTTGATGGTTATCTCGCGATAGCGCTTCAACTCAAACCCTAGATAAATATCGAGCATAAACGTAGACCAAGTTGTAAATGCTCCTGCAAAACCAATAGCAAATAGATCATGAGTGTGATCGGTCTTGGTAAAGGTAAGCCCAATAATGAATGAGCCAATGACGTTTACGAGAAAGATTCCATAGGGCTTACTGGTGTAGCGGCGA
>JBIIRS010000048.1:0-7776 GCA_044341425.1 Candidatus Planktophila sp.
CGTTACCCAGCGAAGATCAGATCAGAATTGCAATAGCAACCCTACTTTCAGAAGAACCTCATCAGATCGGCCGATTGAGATTACTCTTCTCAAAAGATTGGTTTGTGGCAGTACACCAGAGTTATCTTGAGATCATCGAACCCGCGAAACTTACGGTCATTGATGAAAGCAGAATGGTTGATCCAATCGCATTTAAAACCTTTCCATATACCCACCGAACCGGTTTGCTGCAGATAGCTCAGCGAGATGGCTTTGACGAGATCATCTGCGTTAATGAGTCAGGTGAGATAACCGAAGGTGCGGTCTCAAATTTTCTCTTCCTTATCGATGGGAAGTGGGTTACGACCCCACTAAGTTCAGGAGTTTTACCAGGAGTACAGCGCGCCATAGTTATCGAAAGATGTGGGGTAACCGTCCAATCATTGACACGTCACGACATGGAACGTGTGGAGTCAGCAATAGTTATTTCAAGTCTGAAAATTGGTCTAGCCGTTGCATCAATCGATAATCGCGATCTCGTTTTTGATGATCAAGGTCGTTCATTCCTTGATCTAATACGCGCCCAGACGCATTCTCATTCGGTAGGCTAGGAACATGTCCCAGCTCTCGATCACCGTAGATGGTCGCACCGTAAGCGTTGCAGATGACCAACGCCCGACCCATCTATTCGCTGAAAGCAAAGAGATTGTCGTCTGCAAGATAAATGGCGAACTCAAAGATCTCTGGACTGATCTCAAAGACGGCGACGTTATCGAAGGAGTTTCAATCTCCTCTCCAGAAGGTCTATCAGTTCTGCGCCACTCAACTGCTCACGTTATGGCGCAAGCGGTTCAGCAAGTCTTTTCTCAAACCCGACTCGGAATCGGTCCACCGATCACAGATGGTTTTTACTACGACTTCGATCCAGAGCGTCCTTTTAACCCGGAAGATTTAGAGAAGATCGAAAGCGCGATGCGCAAAATCGTAAAAGACGGTCAACGTTTTCGCCGTCGCGTTACAAACGAAGTAGATGCTCTTAAAGAGTTGGCGCACGAGCCATATAAATGCGAGCTAATTGGAATTAAATCTGGCGCCGGAGAAGAAGCCAGCGTTGAGGTTGGGGGAGCAGAGCTCACCATCTATGACAATCTAGGTCGCGATGGACAACCCGTTTGGTCAGATCTTTGTCGTGGTCCGCATCTGCCTTCAACAAAACATATTCCTGCATTTAAGTTGATGCGAAGCGCCGCCGCATATTGGCGCGGTTCTGAGAAGAATCCAATGCTGCAACGTATCTACGGTACTGCTTGGCCTTCGCCAGATGAGTTAGCTGCTTACTTAGAACTTCTAGCAGAGGCAGAGAAGCGCGATCATCGCCGCCTTGGTACTGAACTCGATCTATTCTCATTCCCGGAAGAAATTGGATCTGGTCTTGCAGTCTTTCATCCAAAGGGCGGAATTGTTCGTCGCGCGATGGAAGATTATTCGCGCAAGCGCCATGAAGATGAAGGTTATGAGTTTGTTTACTCACCACATCTAACGAAAGCTGCGCTCTTCGAAAAGTCTGGCCACTTGCAGTGGTACTCAGAAGGTATGTATCCGCCGATGGTGATGGATGAAGAGTTACACGCTGACGGAACTATCAAGCGCGCCGGTCAGCAGTACTACATGAAGCCTATGAACTGCCCTTTCCATAATTTAATTTTTGCATCACGCGGACGTTCGTATCGCGAGCTTCCAATTCGCCTCTTTGAATTTGGAACTGTCTACCGCTATGAAAAATCAGGTGTTATCCACGGGCTCACTCGCGCGCGCGGTTTTACGCAAGATGATGCCCACATTTACTGCACAAAAGAACAAATGGTGGGCGAGCTCGATTCACTCTTAACATTCGTACTTAACTTATTACGCGATTACGGACTAGAAGATTTCTATCTTGAGCTATCTACTCGTAATCCTGAAAAATCTGTTGGAGAAGATAGTGATTGGGCAGAGGCGACAGAGGCGCTTCGTAAAGCAGCGCTAGCGCAGAATCTAGAACTTGTTCTCGATGAAGGTGGCGCAGCGTTCTATGGACCAAAGATTTCCGTTCAAGCAAAAGACGCCATTGGTCGTACTTGGCAGATGTCTACGATTCAAGTTGATTTCCAGTTGCCACAACGTTTTGAACTCGAGTATTCAGCAACTGATGGAACTCGTCAGCGTCCAGTGATGATTCACCGCGCACTATTCGGTTCAATCGAACGTTTCTTCGGAGTGCTTACCGAGCACTATTCAGGAGCATTCCCTCCATGGTTGGCGCCAGTGCAAGTAACCGCAATTCCAGTTGCAGAAGCTTTTGCGGATTACCTTTCTTCGGTTGTGAAAGAGTTCAAAGCAGCGGGTATCCGTATCGATTTAGATGCCTCAGATGACCGGATGCAGAAGAAGATTCGCAATGCGCAGATGCAGAAGGTTCCTTATATGTTGATCGCGGGTGACGAAGATCAGCAAGCCGGCAAAGTGTCGATTCGCTATCGCAACGGTGAACAGAAGAACTCAATCGCCGTCGCAGATGCAATTGCGGAAATCCGCAGCGCGATTACAGAACGCAAACAGGTTTAAGCAATGCGCGAAGGCGACCAAGTAATTCCAGGTGGAGCAGGAATGCCCGATCGCTGGGAGCGACTTTGGGCGCCGCATCGCATGGAGTATCTGAAGGGCGAAAATCGTCCGCTAGCGGGAAATGAAGTTACTTGCCCTTTCTGCGAGATTCCAAAAATGAGCGATGAAGAAGGCCTAGTTGTTGCTCGCGGCACAAACGCCTACGTCGTAATGAATCTCTATCCATATAACGCGGGCCACTTACTTATCTGCGCTTATCGCCATGTTGCAGATTTAACCGATCTTAACGAAGACGAACGTAATGAAATCTTTGAGCTAAGCGCCCATGCTATGAAAACTCTACGTAAGGTTTCGGCGCCTGCCGGATTTAATCTTGGTATGAATCAAGGAGCGATCTCAGGAGCTGGAGTCGCAGAACATATCCACCAACATATTGTTCCGCGCTGGTCTGGCGATGTTAACTTCATGCCGATCATTGGACAGACCAAGGTGCTGCCAGTTCTGCTAGCTCAAACACGTGCCGAGCTCGCGCAGGCTTGGTAGCTAACTTCTTGTCGCTCTTTCTATAAAGGCGTTCACAATATCCACACCAATCCCTTTGCTTATGACAACCGGAATTGCTGGAAAGAGTAAACCTGCTTCGAACGCGCTTTCTCCCGCATCTTCTACCGCTTCTAAATATTCGCTTCTGAAATCTGCAACTAACTCTTTATGTTCTGGATCGCTATCTCTGCGTGCAGTTGGACTTTGCGAGTAATCGATAATTTCGAGCGTCACAAGATCAATCAAGGCAGATGGATTTCCTGCATCGTCATGGAGAACTAAGTACGGGGTAACAAGCGGATCGAAGACGCGATTAGCAAGCAGTACCGCATCATCGAAATCAGAGTCACTGCCTTCTAATTCATTTACGACTACTAAACGTGGTAATTGAAAATCAGTTAGCGCTAACCAAAGATCAATCGTTTCTTGATCAATGCCGGCTGCAGGATTAATTGCAAAGATCGCCAGATCGCTCTCGGCTATCGGTTCATTCGAATGCACCGCACCAAAGAGTTCAGCTAGCGCTTTTGGTTGCGAGGAGACATGGCCATATATATGGATACGCCAATTAGCGCTATCTCTCTCTGAACTCACAGGCGTCAGAATAGGTGAAAATCCGCAGGTGAGCCTACGATGGACCTGATGTTAAGCGCCTCATTAAAACCCGCAGTCACCCGCGCTATCAATCCGATCGCTCGCGGTGCCCTTGCCATTGGTTTAACTCCGAATGCAGTTACCTTTATTGGCGCATTTGGACTTGTTACTTCGGCGCTCTACTTCTACCCCAAGGGCGATTTCTTTATCGGAACGCTTGTAATCTCATTCTTTGCACTTAGTGATCTATTCGATGGCGCTATGGCTCGTATCTCTCACAAGGGTGCAAGCGCCTGGGGAGGATTTTTAGATTCAACTATCGATCGGATTACTGATTCAGCAATTTTAGTCGGACTAACTCTTTATTTAGTTAAGGAAGATGACCCATTAACAGCCGTGGTTATTGGCTCATTGGTTTTTGGTTCACTCGTTCCATACATCAGAGCTAAAGCCGAGAGTATGCAGATCTCGTGTTCTGGTGGAATAGCCGAGCGCACCGAGCGCTTGATAATTTCATTAACGGCGATTGGCTTTGAAGGTTTAGGGGTTCCTTTTGCCTTGGCAATAGGAATCTGGATTTTACTCATCCTTGCTGTAGTAACTGTTATTCAACGAATCATGATTGTGAAGGCAGCGCTGTAACTCGATGAACTTTGACTTCGCAGTAGCAGGTGGATATTTTGCAGGATGGCGGATAGTCCGCGCCCTGCCGGAGAAGTTCGCCTATAAAACTTTCGACCGAATCGGTCGATACGCACTTTCGCGAAATGGCTCTCGGGTAAAAAGGCTTCGGTCCAATTTATCGCGAGTCTGTCCAGAAAAGTCTTCATCCGAAATGGAAGATCTCATGCGCTTAGCGATGAGTTCATATATGCGTTACTGGTGTGACACCTTTAGATCTCCAGATTGGTCGCGCGAGAAAATTGTCAACACGGTAACTGTTGAAGGTGAAGAGTTACTAACCGCACCAATGAAGAACGGCACTGGTGTAGTTGTTTCACTTCCACATGCAGGGAACTGGGATCATGCCGGCTCATATTTCTGCGGAATGGGTTTTCCACTCGTTACTGTTGCCGAGCGCTTAAAGCCCGAAGCGCTATTTAATAAATTTTTAGAGTATCGCCAAAATATTGGAATGGAAGTACTTTCACTTGATTCAAGATCAATCGTTACCCTTATGCAAAGGGCGCGTGAAGGTCGGTTGATCGCCCTTGTCTCCGATCGTGACCTCTCAAAGTCCGGTGTGGATGTTTCTTTCTTTGGCCATCCTGCGCGCATGCCCGCCGGCCCTGCACTGCTGGCAATTAGAACTGGCATTCCGCTAATTACCGCTTACGTTTCTTACACATCGACCGGAATTCACATCGTCTTTAACTCAGTTGAGATTCCGACAAACGGAAGCGAAGAAGAGAAAATTTCAAAAGTTGTGCAGAAGTGCGCTGACCTCTTTGCAGCAGGAATCAAATCATCGCCACAAGATTGGCATATGTTGCAGCGAATTTGGATTGATGGAGATTTCCAGGAGAGCAACGCATGAACCAGAAAAAATTACGGATCGGGCTAGTTTGTCCATATGGATGGGATACACCCGGTGGCGTGCAAAGCCATGTTCGCGATCTAGCTGAGTATCTAATTGATAAGGGACATTACGTTTCTGTTCTTGCACCCGTTATCGATGAAGAGAAGGCCCCCGCATATGTAACAAGTGCGGGCAAACCTATAGCCATTCCATATAACGGAGCCGTTGCGCGCTTGCTCTTTGGCCCGATCGCCTTTGCCAGAGTTCGACAGTGGATTAGCAATGGAAAATTTGATCTCTTACATCTACACGAACCAGCTATTCCATCTATCTCATTGTTAGCGTGTTGGGCCGCAGAAGGACCAATGGTGGGAACTTTTCATGCTGCCGCTAAACGCCAGAAAGCGATCTTTGCAATTGGACCAATCCTGGAGCCCGTTATTGAAAAGCTAACGGCGCGAATCGCAGTTAGTGAAGCAGCTCGTTCCACCCTAACTGAACATTTAGAGACAGATGCGGTTGTGATTCCTAATGGCATATATGCAGATCGTTATCGCGATGGAGAAATTCTAGAAAAGTGGAGCGGTAACACAATTGGATTTATTGGTCGCTATGAAGAGCCACGTAAGGGTTTACCTATTTTGCTCGAAGCGCTGCCAATTATCGCGCGATTTGCTCCTGATGTACGGGTGTTAGTGGCTGGGCCTGGAGAGAGTAAGGAGGTAATTGAGAGTATCGATCCTCAACTACGAGGCCGTTTTGAATTCTTGGGAAGAATCACCGAGAAAGAGAAGGCGGATTTCCTCTCATCAGTTGCTATTTATGTCGCTCCAAATACTGGTGGCGAATCTTTTGGAATCATTCTTGCAGAGGCGTTAGCTGGGGGAGCAGCGGTACTCGCCAGCGATATTCCGGCTTTCGATTCTCTGCTCGGCCATGGCGAATTTGGTGCGCTCTTTACTTCAGAAGATCCGCAAGATCTGGCGCGGGTTGCGATTGATCTCTTGCGCGATACCGAGAAGCGAAGAGCCCTTGCTAAACGTGGAAAAGAGTATGCACAGCGGTTCGATTGGGATGTGGTTGCTGAAGATATCTATTCAATTTACGAAATGGCGCTCGTTGGAAGTTCGGGTGTAACACTCTCTTCAGAAAATCGTGCGTGGAATCGCTTCCTAGGAAGAGAAGGAAGTTAAATGGAAAAATATTTCTTCACTGCTTTTATCGTGATCTTTGCTATTTGGTATCTCTCATATTCGGCGACAAGGTTAGATCGCTTGCACAATCGAGTTGAAACCAGTTGGGCAAATCTTGATGGCCTATTGCAACGCCGAGCCGCGGTGGCTTTGGAAATTGCGAAAAGTGAGATCGCAGATCCCGCCTCGTCTCTTCTATTAACTGCGGCTGCACATCAAGCAAGAGATGCTGAAATGAGCGCGCGATCTCAGGCTGAAAGTGGGCTATCTGGTGCGCTCGGGCTCTTGCTTCATGATGGTCATTTAGTTAGTGGATCAATCGAGAAGGATTTGTTGAGAGAGTTGAGTGAGTTAACCGACAAGATACGTATCGCGATCGCTCTTCATGTTGATGCAGTCAATCGCACACAAATGGTTCGGCGCAAACCTGTTTTTCGAATATTTCGCTTAGCCGGACGTGCACCCCTCCCAGTTACCTACGAATTCGAAGCCGATGTTCTTTAAAAAGTTTGCGGTCTCCGTAATAGGAGTTCTTTCGATACTCATCGTGGGATTGAGTCTTTTCTCTCCTGGCCAGTTTTCTAAGTTGGGTGAGATTGAAAACGTTTTTAAAGATCCAGAACCAGTTAACTCCTTAAGCGGTCGAATCGGGAGCGATGGTCCGATCTTGGTTGTGAAGATCGATGACACGACGGCTGCGCGCCCGCAAGCAGGTATCGAAGATGCAGATTTGGTCTACATCGAGCAAGTCGAAGCTGGACTCACCAGACTTGCCGTGGTCTTCTCATCAAAAATCCCTGCGGTAATCGGGCCAGTACGAAGCGCCCGCATCTCAGATATAGAAATTCTTGAACAGTTTGGTCGCGTCGCCTTCGCATATAGCGGTGCACAGAAAAAGTTATTGCCTGTTATTGCGGCTGCAAACCTGGAGAATTTAGGGGCACAGCGCCAGTCACGCGAGATTTATTCAAACGATCCACTTCGTAACGCCCCTACGGCGATGATGTTACAGGCGCAAACTTTGATGCAAAAGGTCGAAGAACAACAACTTCCAGTGGCAATTTCGAAGAACGCTGGATGGAACTTTGCAGAATCCTTCGATACTGGAACAGCCGTAGCCTCCGCCAAGATTTCTTGGCCCGCAAATTCACACGAGGCAGTTTGGTCTGAATTAGAGAAGCGTTGGCTTCTCTTTCATCGTGGAGTTCCCAACTTGGCGGCAAGCGGTATTCATCTGGGTGCAACTACCTTTGTTATCCAGATTGTTTCTATAACTCCCTCGGAGTACGGAGATAAGTTCGGAGGAGTCACACCATTTACCGCAACAGTTGGCTCGGGCCGTGG
>JBIIRS010000049.1:0-7600 GCA_044341425.1 Candidatus Planktophila sp.
GTGGCGCACCTCAGGTGCAACGTAAAGCCGGTCCTTCTGGCTCAGGATCTGCTGGTTAATTTTCTTTTTGCAATTGTGGCTCGGGACAGGATCGAACTGTCGACCTCACGATTTTCAGTCGCGCGCTCGTACCAACTGAGCTACCGAGCCATTATTTAGTTTTATTTTTAACAGTTAAAAAACCATTAAAAAAGATGAGAGTGTGTGGACACTCTCATCTCGCGACCCGGACGGGACTTGAACCCGCGACCTCCGCCGTGACAGGGCGGCGCGCTAACCAACTGCGCTACCGGGCCTTAAAGAATGAAAACATAAGTGGCTCTTATGTCACCTTAAAGCCGTTACTTCCAGATTTCTCTGGTCTTGCGTGCCCCCAACGGGATTCGAACCCGTGTTACCGCCGTGAAAGGGCGATGTCCTAGGCCCCTAGACGATGGGGACGTATGAGGCTCGCAAATCGTACCCGCTCAGGGGTCGCTAACCAAAATCGGTTAATTGCCCCTGAAAAAGCGGTAATTACTGCCAGAGATAGCGAAGGCTTTTAGAGAAGCGCCCACTGAATAGTGATTGAGACGGTCACATCTTGCTGACCAAGATCAACAACAGTTACAGCAGAATCTGAAGCCTTCTCCATCGCCATTACAGGTGGATAGCTAATTGGGCTTGAGTTCTCAACTAAGTAATTAACGCGACCCAGTTTTGTATCTAACAACTTCGCATAAGAAGTTGCCTTGGCTTTAGCGTTCTTAACTGCGTTAGCACGAGCAGATTCTGTTGCCTTTGATGAATCAAGAACAAATGGAGTTACGCCTTGGATCTGCAAATTATCTCCACCGGCTGCAACTACAGCATCTACAACTGCGCCAGCATTTTCTGCGTTCTTAATTGTTACTACAAAACCTTGTGATCCGCGGTAACCGATTAGAACTGAACCTTTATCTTGGGTGTAGTTGTATTCAGGGTAAACAGAGATGCTCTGAGTTGCGATATCGCCCTTAGCAATTCCAGCCTTGGTAAGCGCTGCGCGAACTGCGGCAGCAGCTGTTGATGTCTTGGCAAGTGCAACTTTATTTGATCCAGCAACAACAGATACATTGGCATTTAACCGCACAGCATCAGGGGTTACCTTGATAGAACCTTCAGAGTTAACTGTCACATACCGAGTAGCCGTGGTTGCGGCCTCTGCAGGAAGTGAAGCAGCGATAGCTCCAACTAGGATAAGTGCGATTAGCGCGGCGGCTATTTTGCGTGCTCTTGTCGTCATCATGGGATAAGTATCTCCTATTTGTTTATTGATGTCTGTGGTGCTTCTGTGAAAAGTGTGTGATTTAAAGCGAGCGATAGAGATCGGAGTGATCTTTAATCATGCGCTCAAGTGAGAAATACTGCGTAGCGCGTGCCTTACCGGCATCGCCCATCATCTTCCGCAACTGCCCGTCGCGTACTAGTTTTTCAATGGCATCGGCCATTGCGGCTGCCTTCGGCGCAGTTAAGTAACCGGTGCTTTCACTTATGACGATATCGGAAATAGATCCAACGTTTGTTGCAACGATTGGCAGACCAGCTTGTGCGGCCTGAATCAAAGTAAGAGGGATTCCTTCATTATCAGAAGACAGAATTGCGATATCACTTGCTGCAAAAATCTGATCAATATCGCTGCGCCACCCAAAGAAAGTCATATTCAATTGATCTTTCATCGCGCGCTGCTTTGAGCTTTCAAAGAGTTCGCCTTCGCCGGCAACTAGGAAACGCAGATCAATTCCACGGCGCTTACATTCGGCAGCTACGTCTAATAAACGATCAGGGCGTTTTATCTGAGTTAAGCGACCCACGAAAGTGCAGTACAAGACTTCAGATGAAATACCTAGCGCGCTCTGTGCGGCAGATTTAGCAATCGCTTTAGGAGCAGGCAGCCCTGGAAAGAAGACTCGGTACTTATCGGGGCGACCAATTCCAGCTGCCAATAAATCTTCTTTTACCTTGCTTCCAATTGCGATTAACACGCTGGTGCGCGCTGCAAAGAACTTCTCAATCAATACAACTAACTTAGTTAACGCGGAACTGAAATATCCATGCAGTAAGTGTCCATGGAATGTATGAACGCGCGCTGCTCCGCGACCTGCCAACAAAGATGCCAAGCGGCCAAGCACACCAGCTTTAGCGGTGTGGGTATGAATAACATCTGGTTTGTATTTGCGGATAAGTGATACCAAACCAAAGAACGCTTTTAGATCTGCGATTAAAGAAACGGAACGTCCTAAACCAGCAATGCGCGTCGCCTTAATATCTATGGCCACGGTGTCTAAATAATCTGCTTCATTCTCATCGCAATAACCAGTCACCAAGATTTGCTCAAAGGCTGATTTATCTAAACCGCGCATGAGTTCGGCCACGATCACGGCAGGACCACCCACATTCATGCGGGCGATAATCTGCATCACTTTTACTTGCGCGGCCATGTGGTTATCTTCTCGCAAAAAGGCGCGATAATTGCGCACATGAGCAGTGGTGAATTCGTATCTCGATGTACCGCTGATTCGATGGCGCAGGCAGCCCAGTTGCTTAAAGATGGCGGCTTAGTCGCTTTGCCTACCGAGACCGTTTACGGACTCGGCGCAGATGCCACAAATGAAAGCGCCGTTGCTCGGATTTATAAAGTAAAGGGTCGCCCGGCAGATCATCCACTGATCGTTCATATCCATTCCATGCAATCACTTGGTGATTGGGCTGATGAGATTCCAACATATGCAATTTCTCTCGCCCGTGATTTCTGGCCTGGCCCAATGACCTTAGTTTTAAAGCGTTCGATCTTGGCTGAAGATTTTGTTACCGGGGGACAGCCAACAGTTGGACTACGCGTTCCAGATCATGTCGTTGCACTTGCCTTACTTTCGGCCTTTGAAAAGATCGGTGGCAAAGGAATCGCCGCACCAAGCGCCAATCGTTTTGGCCATGTTTCGCCAACAACTGCGCAAGCGGTGCAAGAAGAACTTGGTGATTACCTAGATGCGAAAGACCAAATTTTAGATGGTGGCCCATCCACCGTTGGCGTGGAATCCACCATTATCGACTGCACTTCAGATGCGCCACGCATTTTGCGCCCTGGTGCAATCACCATTGAAATGATTGAGCAATCAACTGGGCTGAAAGTTTCAACTGCAGAAACTGATATCCGAGTTAGCGGGTCACTCGAAAACCATTACGCACCGCAAGCAACTGTTTTTTTAAATCGCATACCGGAAAAAGGTGAAGGCTTTATTGCACTTGCAGATATTCAGACACCTGAAAACGTTATTCGATTAGCCGCACCAAAGAACATCGAAGAATTTGCTCGAGTTATTTACTCCGCATTGCGTGATGGCGATGCCAAAGGACTTAAAAGCGTTGTTGTCGCAGAGCCTGTCGGTGACGGCCTCGCTCTTGCCATCCGCGACCGCTTAATGCGAGCGTCAAAGGGGCGATAAAACTCCGCTAAGATACGGCGAGTGTTCGGTGCAACTTTCGCCGAAATACAGTGGGGCCTTTAGCTCAGTCGGTAGAGCAACGGACTTTTAATCCGTGGGTCGTCGGTTCGAGCCCGACAGGGCCCACGTGTCATCCTCGCAGCCGCAGAAAGATAGCTCGTGGCTACCGATCTACCTAGCCTTAGGTGTTGTCTGGGGTTGCTCATTCATATTTATCAAACTCGGCCTTGAATTCCTGACGCCCTTTGGAGTTGCCTTTGGTCGTTGTGCACTTGGAGCGCTGACCTTGCTGGCATGGGCAAAATACAAAGGGATTGCGCTCCCTAAATCTAAGAGAGTTTTATTTCACCTCTGGGTTGTCTCGCTACTTTTAAATGTAATTCCAGGAGTCTTTTTTGCGCTAGCTCAAACAGAAGTGACTTCAGTTCTTGCCGGAATCATCAACGCGGTTACGCCGTTAATGACGTTGATTGCAATCATGGTTGTAACGCGAGATGAAAAACCCAAGCTGTATCAGGTAGTCGGCATATTGATTGGGTTTACCGGGGTACTTACCGTTTTAGGTGCCTGGAAAGGCCTCGGAGATAATCCGCTCTGGGCAATCTTGATTTTGCTTGCTGCAGTTACTTGTTACGGATTTTCATTTCCTTACTCACGTCGTTTTGTTCTGCCGCATAAGTTGGCGCCCGAATCTATTGCAGCTGGCCAGGTAACTCTGGGCGCGCTGACTTTACTTCCATTCTTTATTTACAACGGTGTTGAAAAGTATGAGTATCAAACTGCCCCAGTATTGGCGATGATCGCACTCGGCGTATTTGGTAGTGGGTTTGCATATATCTGGAACTTCAAGGTTATGGCGCTTGCCGGAAGTGCAATTGCGAGCAGCGTCACATACTTAACGCCAGTGGTTGCGGTGATCGTTGGTGTGATCTTCTTGCAAGAGAAGATTCATTGGTATGAACCAGTTGGAGCACTTATTGTTTTATTGGGCGCTGCAATCGGTCAAAATCGCATTAAATTCTCAGCCGCAAAGTAGGTGTCGCAGCCTTGGGCTGCTGAGTAATTTCGAGATAATTGCAACATGATGAGAAAACTTTTTGCCGCCCTTGTAATTTCTACGCTGGTAGTTCCGGCAACAGCGGTGGGCGCTGTAACAATCATCGCTACCCCTACTGCGACAACCGTTTCTCTCACCCAAAAGACAATAACTTTGACGCCACCGGCAACAAATTCACCAGGTGCTTGGTCGATCGAGATTGATAATCCAAAAATTGCAACGGCAAACGGCTTAACGCTCACGCTGCTTTCTGCAGGCACCTCAATTATTAGATATGCCCAAGCCGCCTCTGGCGCATATAACGCAGCATCGCGTTCTTCTCGTTTAACTGTGACGCCAGGAATCCCAACTCTTGGAGAGTTCAAAGATCAGACAGTTGCGCTCTCTGCTGGTACTTACACAATTACAACTCCAACCAGCACATCTGATGGGGCGTGGAGTTTTCAATCACTTGATCAGAGCATTGCAACAGTTTCGGGAAATAAAGTCACCTTATTGGATGGTGGAGAAGTTTCAATCAGAGCAACTCAGTCTCCAACTCTTAACTGGTTAACGACAACAGCAACCATGAAGTTATCGGTGACTGCACCCAGCCCAACGGTTGGAACTTTTAGCGATATAACTCTTTCAATCGATAGCGTATCTAAAGTTGAATTGATTCTGCCAGTATCTAATTCAAAAGGTGCTTGGACTTTAACGAGTGCAGATCCATCGGTGGCATCTGTTAATGGCTTAACAGTTACCGCGCTTAAATCGGGTACAACAAAGATCTCGGCAAAGCAGGCGCCATCAGGTGGTTATCGTTCCATTATCGTCACACTTAATGTAACAATTTTGGCAGTCGACCCAGTCGTTACTGCATCGGGCTTCCTTGATCGCACGGTTGAGATAATTCCCGGAACGCCACAGCAGATCTCATTAGCTGCCCCAGTATCGAACTCTCCAGGTGTTTGGACATTTACATCATCCGATCCCGCAATCGCATCGATTAACGGCAACTCGTTAACTGCGCTAAAGCCAGGCAAGGTAACTGTTACTGCAGTGCAAGGCCCAGCGCTTAAATTTGGCGCATCAAAACCTCTTACAGTCTCCGTATTTGTTAAGGGACGCCAGAGCTTAACTGCGCCTGCTAACGTTGAAAAGTTAGCGGGGGATCCAGATGTCGCGATCGCATATCCGACTTCGCAATCAACTGGAAAATGGAGCGCAACTTCAAGTGATCCAACGATCGCTGCAGTGAACGGCAACGCAATTAAATTAGGAAATGCTGGAACGGCAATCATCACCTTGACGCAAGAGGCAACCGATAGCTGGATTGCTAGCTCGACCACTTTCTCGGTCCGCGTAATTGGAGTGACACCGACCTTAGGCGCCTTTGCGCCTTTTGAAATCTCTGCGGGTGAGAAGTTAACTACGCCAAAGGCACCACTTTCTAACTCAGCCGGAAAATGGATTTATTCATCTTCTGACCCAAAGGTTGTTGCGGTAGTCGATAACGTGATTACTGGCGTTGCAATTGGAAGCGCCACAATCTCGGCGTATCAACAACCTGCAGGTAAATACGGCCAATCAAATACCTTGCAAGCAACGGTTACCGTTAAAGCAGCCGCTGTCGTAGTTGCTCCAACACCAACTCCAAAGCCTTCACCTAGCGCATCTGCCAACCCTGCGGCTCCTGTTGCAGTTAAGGCCAGTGCATTTCTTAGAAACCGCGTAGTTTCAATCTACGTTGCAAATGTTGGAACCGCACCAATTATTGCGATGATTGATTCTCGCGTTGTAAAGATTGGTAAGAATACGGTTGCACCAGGAAAGCGCACAGTGCGTGTTTATTCAGGTGGCAAGTTAATCTTAAGCAAATCCTTTACAGTTAAGTAAATTTCTTACGAGTTTACTTAAATGAAAATCCCACTGGTAGTTCTAGGCGGTGGGATTTCAATAGCTTTTCATCGTTAAGTATTTGGCCAGTCTTGTCATCGGCGACGATGATGCCGCCAGAGAGAATTACCGAACGTTCACAGAGCTCAAATGCATATGGCAGATCGTGGGTAACCATCACAATCGTGATATCTAGTGATCGCAAGATATCGGCAAGTTCACGCCGGCTAGCCGGATCTAAGTTAGAAGATGGTTCATCAAGAACCAAGATCTCAGGTTTCATCGCAAGCACTGTTGCAACGGCTACGCGGCGACGCTGACCGAAAGATAAATGGTGCGGTGGGCGATCGATAAATTCCAACATGCCAACCTGGGTTAACGCTTCTTGAACAACTTTATCTAGCGCTTCACCGCGCAGCCCCATGTTGTATGGGCCAAATGCAACATCTTCGCCAACGGTAGGCATAAACAATTGATCATCAGGATCTTGAAAGACGATTCCTACTTTAGAGCGAATCGCTTTGAGAGATTCTTTGTTTTTGCTATCGACTAGCTCTCCGGAAATGCGAACTTCACCCTGCATAGTCGGATGAATTCCATTCATATGCATAACAAGTGTTGTCTTGCCGGCACCGTTAGGGCCAAGCAGTGCCACGCGTTCACCTTTTTGGATAGTCAGGTTAACGCCGTACAAAGCTTGGTTGCCATCGGGATAAGCAAAAGCAAGTTCGGTAATCTGCAAGCTTGGGACGTTAGACATTTCTACCAACCAATCAGTAAAGCGGTAAGTGATGCGAGAAGTGCCAAACCAGGAATTGATAACGCAGTAACCCATTCACGTCCGGTTACAGAATGGCTTTCTAGCGATGGCAGCGCGCCATCGAAACCACGAGAAAGCATCGCTAAGTGAACTCGTTCACCGCGCTCGTAGGAGCGAATAAAGAGCGCAGCCGCTGCGGTTGCTAAAACTTTCCAATGTTTAATTCCAGTTGCGATAAAGCCACGTGATTCGCGGGCAACTTTCATCCGCTCCATCTCATCGCTAATCACATTGATATAGCGCAACATAAATGAAGCGATCTGAACCATAATGATCGGCAGTTTGAGTTTTTCTAAACCACGCAGAATTTCACGGGCCGTTGTTGTGGTTGAAAGAATCACGGCGGCAAGGACACCAAGTGTTCCTTTAACGACAATAGAA
>JBIIRS010000050.1:0-7593 GCA_044341425.1 Candidatus Planktophila sp.
CACCACCAGTATTTGGGCTAGCCACTGTTACGCGACCGATAACGATCCACGCAGCGAGTGCGAAAGTTAGACCAGCTACTACGTAAACGCTCATAAGAACGCGGTTAACGGAGATACCTGCCAAGCGCGCTGCATCGATGTCATCGCCAACTGCATATACGTGGCGGCCCCATGCTGTGTAGCGCAGAGCAAAGGCCAAAACGATGTACATGGCGATCATAAAGAGAACGCCAGTTGTGACTCGGAAAGGCCCGATATTTACAAAGTTTCCAAGAGTAAGAAGGAACGGAGGCATTTCATTTGCAGGAACAGTTCCCTTTGTGAAGGTAAGTGTTAGCGCAAGGAAGATGTTGTAAGTACCCAAGGTAACGATAAATGGTGGCAACTTAACTTTAGTTACTAGCGCACCATTAATTGCACCGGCGAGCATTCCGACCAAAAGACCCGCAGGGAATGCGAGCCAAATTGAAATCCCATCGCCTTCAACCGCCGGAGCACCTTGTACAAGTTTTGCCATCGCCATTGAAGAGAAGATCGCGATCGCACCACATGAAAGGTCGATACCCGCGGTAAGAATAATTAGAGTCTGACCAGTTGCAACGGCGCCAACGATCGCTACCTGCTGCAAGATAAGTGAGAAGTTCGATGGTGTTAAGAAGTTCTCATTGAAAAAACTAAAGGTAATTGATGCAACTACGAGCACCATCGTGGAGCTTAGCCACGGATACTTGTGAAGAACCGCCTGCATCTTCTGACTAAACGTTGCGCGACCTTGGAACTCAGCCGTCGCATCGTAGTTTGTCGTATCTTGACTCACTTTTGGTCCTTTCGAATATTTATTTGAACTGTAACTTACTTTTGCTAAATCCTAAACAGATAACTGAATTCAAAGATTGTGTTAAAGAGGGCGACTGCCGAAGCAGCCGCCCTCTCTAAACACTCTTCTTTAGTTATTCACTAAAGAGCTGGGATTAACCCCAAGCGTTTGCTAGACCGTATTCAGTTGTCTCTGATGGAACACCCTCTTGTGGGTCATCAGTAATCAACTTCACGCCGGTGTTGAAGAAGTCAAGGCCTTCTGAAGTAGTTGGCTTTGTACCGTTCTTCACGATGTCGTAGATAGCTTGGACGCCAAGGTCAGCCATCAACAATGGGTACTGCTGTGAAGTTGCATTGATGCAACCTGACTTAACAGCGTTGATACCAGCGCCGCCACCGTCAACAGAAACCATTACATCGAGCTTGATACCAGCAGCAGCTGCTGCAGCACATGCACCGATTGCTGTTGGCTCGTTGATTGTGTAAACAACGTTGATGTTCTTGTTCTTAGCAAGAAGTTGTTCCATACCAGTACGGCCGCCGTCTTCGTTAGCGCCTGTCGCTACGTTTCCAACGATCTCGTAATCTCCGCCTGAGTACTTGCCCTTCTTGTCTTCGTCACCCATCTTGTTTGGATCCTTAACGTCAATTCCCATACCTGCAAGGAATCCGTTATCGCGCATGTAGTCAACAGACACAATGCGGTCATCGAAGATGTCTAGAAGTGCAATTGTTGCCTTCTTGCCAGCAAGCTTTGCAGCTGTCCACTGACCGATTAGAAGACCAGCTTCGCGGTTATCTGTTGCGAAAGTGATATCTACGATGTCAGCAGGATCTGGTGCTGTGTCAAGAGCGATGATGTAAAGGCCTGCTTCGCGTGCCTTTGTGATCGCTGCGTTAACTTCTGTTGATACTGGAACGATCAAGATACCAGCGTGCTTTGCAGAGATTGCGTTTTCAATCGCTGTGATCTGTCCTGCGTAATCTGACTCATCTACACCAGATGTAACAGTTAGTTCTACGCCGAGAGTTTCAGCCTTCTCAGTTGCACCCTTGATCATCGCAACGAAGAATGGGTTTGACTGATCTTTAGTAATTAGTGAGACCTTTACAGTGTCTCCGCTTCCGCTGTCGCTATTTGAACATGCAGAAAGCACAAGCATTGACGCTGCGGCTACAGCAACAACTGCTGCAGTGCGGCGTGAGAAAAGCTTTGCCATATGTATTTCCTCCTATAGGTGGGGTCAAGCGATACCGATAGTACATAGCCGCCCACCGCAATAAAAGGGTTTTTGGGCGAAAATTCGATCGTTACCGAACCGTTACGAGCGGCAGAGACAAGCGTTATAAAGCCGGATTAGCCACGCAGGAGAAGGATCTCAAAGGGGGTGATCGATAGCGGGATATCGCCAATTAGCGGATTTATCTCAGCATATGACCACCAATCCATGATCTGGCTCGCCTTTTCGCACTCATCGGCGTGCAGGCTTTGAATCGATTTGTAGCCGGCCAAAACTTTGGGAGTTATCTCAACGATCCATGGGCGCTGTGAAGCCACAACCATCTTCCGTGATTCGCGGTCTTCGAAGGCCACCCACGAACTATCTAGTGAAGTTGCGATTGTAATTTCATGGGCGTGATGCGCGCCTAGTGCTGACAAGGCATGAAAAGTTGGTGAGAACTTAATTGCCGAACCTTCGTTGTAAATAACGCCGTGTTCGCCGAAGAGTTCGTGCCATGTTCCTGAATATGCGCCGGCGCTCGCGAGTGCAAAGACGGAACCTAATGTCCAAGCTGCAGCAGATAACTCTTTAATCTGGGCTGCCATTTCAGTTTGGGCAAAGTTGATGCGGTTATCGCGCAGGTGTCCGGTCTCGGGATTTCCGCGAGTAGAAAAGGTAATTGGAGATATTGATACTTGAGGCGCAACAAACTTTTTGGCAAATTCAATTGACTCTTTCTGGGTATAGAGAGTTTTAAAGATAGTTTCAGGATCAGATGAATGAACTGTTGGAACCATTGAATATGAAACTGCGTCACCAAATTCAAACTTCTCGCGATGTAGATCAACTAGGTAAGCATCGCTACCAGGAATATAAGAATTTAAGGTTTTATTCTTTGGCAGATCAGAGCCTTGAACAATTTGACGACCTTGGCGATGAATCAATAAACGCGAACCTGCTGGAACGCGGGCGCTTAAATGTTCGACTTCTCTAGCTAGTTCAGCTCCTTCACTTGATGAGAGCAGAGCCGCTTCAAGAGCAAGGCCACTCTTACTTATGGTGGCGATCTTTTGAGCAGTTAGCGACTCTTCATTTACGCGGATGTGGTCGACATCGAGAATATATAGCGCCTTTTCGAGGTCATCGCTGGGCAGTAAAGGCTCACCATTAAATTGCACACCAATGCGCGGCAACGAAGGAATATCTTTTGCAATGATCTTTGATCCATCAGGGATCGAAGTTGCGGGCGGAGTCACTTCAAATTCGACCCGTTGTTCCCATTTCACCCCTTTTTCAATTATAAAAGGACGGGGTTCAGCTAAAGATCCGCTATAAATTTTGTAGGTGTTATCGGTCCAGTTGCGTTGATCTTCTGCTTCTAAAACCTTGCCAGTTGATAGAACCTTTAGCGATCTCTTATCAGGGGCTACGAAGTGCATACCGTTGCTTGCCGGAAATAACCCTTGCGTTACGCCATCGATAACCCGTTGTGGTGATATCTCTTTAAGCAATGAATAAGTATCTCCGCTGGCGCTAACCGTTGAACCCATCCAATCGCCAGTATGCAGGCAGAAACAAACTCCCCAGCGTTGGATTTCAAATTTTCCTAAACCGGTTAGCTGGTAATCAATTGTAAATTTCCCGTTCGGTTGCAGAGTTAAGACTGTCTTCCCCTGCATCGAACCTGCAAACAAATCAGTAATTGTTACAAGACAATTTTCTCCTGATATCTCAACGACTTCGCTATGTTCATCGGGATCAAGAGTTGACCAATCCCAAGGACGAATTGCGGTGTAGAGCAGATCAATTATTTGCGCGCCTTGATAAGTAACGTTTCTTATAGCAGCGCGTGCGATATCAACTGTAAATCCGGCGTGCTCAACCCGTTGGGTATCCGGCCAGAAATTCTTAGTCATCGCGCAGTCATTCCGCCATCGACTGCGTACATTGCCCCTGTTGCAAATGAAGATTGATCAGAGACCAACCAATTAACTAAACCAACCAAATCACTTGGCTTACCCATTCGTCCAAGCGGTGTTCGGCGAATTAGATCAGGGCCTTTCTCTGGGTCATCCCAAATCTTTTGAATCAAAGGTGTCGACATGGTGCCGGGAACAACCACATTGGAACGAACGCCTTGCTCTTTGTAATCAACGGCGATGATGCGTGAAAGCCCCATCATTCCGGCTTTAGATGCGCCATATGCGGTGTAGCCAGCGCCTTCCATCGTCATACCTGTTGGAGAACCGATCAAAATAACTGAACCTCTGCCAGATTGAATTAACCCAGGCATTGCGTGCTTAACCGATAAAAAAGCGCCAGTCATATTTATATCAAGCGTTTTCTGCCAAGTATCTAGCGAAACATCTGCAATCTTGGAATCGGCACCCACCAACTGCACACCTGCACAAACAATGATCGCATCAATTGTTTTGATAGAAGAGAGAGATGCCTTTACAGAATTCTCATCAGTTAAATCAGTCTTATAAAATTTTGCATCTGAAGGGGCCGGGCTTTGCAGATCCAAGTTATGAACAGTTGCGCCAGATTGGCTAAGTCCAGCGATTAATGCAGAACCGATACCGCCGCTTCCGCCGGTTACGACAACGTTATAGCCCGTTAACTCCATAGTTAAGATCCTATCGATTTCCGTAAATTAGTAACACTGATCTCTGCCCATTCGTTCTCTAAAGCAACGGTTGCTTCATAACTATCTTGGCGTGGAGTCCAAAGTTCGATAACTGCGGTGATCTCGCGTTTGGTTCCACCTACCGCAGTGATGACTTCAGCGACATCTAATCGACCTTCGCCGAGCGCTGTTCCTCGAACGGTAAATCCCATCTGGCCATTGGTGCGGACAATTTCGAAATCTTTCATATGAACATTGATCGCACGAGGTGCCAGCGCCGGAATCACGGTATTAGGCGCTTCAACTGCGCCAAGTGAGTTAACAGTATCTAGACAAATTCCGACCCAATCAGAGCCAACTTGATCAATAATCTCGTTAAATTCTGCGCAGGTTAAGCGATCGTGATTTTCAATCGCTAGCTTGATATTCGCTTCTTTAAATTTAACTTCGAAAGGTTTAATTAGTTGAACTATTTCGGGGATTGCGGGTTCGTGGCCTTTGCTATCAATGACAACTCGCAGAATCGGTGAACCCAGTAATTGGGCAATGTGCAGAAAATTCTCAATGTTCTCGCTCTTGATTCCGCGAGTTCCAATTTCGAGCGCTATTCCGAAACTATCGGCTTGTGCCTTTAACCTAAGAAGTTCGGCCTCTGTAAGCCCGCCAATCGGCAAGTTATCTGCGATTTGAAGTACATCAGCTTTTAAATCGTGGGCGCGCTCCAATAGTTCAAAGGCGCTCATCGCAACTGGATAGTCAGGCTCAATTCCGCCGATCGCCCAGGGAAAGGTGAAACTGGAGACACCAAGTTTCATTTAACTATTTATCTCCGCCAGTTATCTGCTTAACGCTAGCGAGCACATTCTCTGGCTTAAAGATGGCATCCCAATCATCGCGAAAGAGTGAACCTTGAGCGTTCTTGAGCGCCATGAGTGCGCCATCAGATAACTTCCAATTCAACTCTTCAAACAAGAGCGCGATGCTGATCTGCAAATGGCCCATGCAGAAATCTTTGGCAGCAGCTTCGGGAACTCCAAGATCAATAACCTTTTGCAAACCTTGAGTGATTACTTCGACGCAGCCGTTAATTAGGGTTTCGCTAAGCGCAGGCTCAAGAAGCGCCATCTGCTGAACTGTAATTCGGTGGCTTGCGCTAATTGGCGCAAACATTTCAGTTGCAATTGTTTCGACAAGATCTGCCTCTTCTTCAGTTCCCCAAGCAATTGCAAATACCAACGCTTGAGTTGCAAGTCCGCCGCCCCAATAATCACGGCGCGCTGCCGGATCTGTTTCGCCAAGCAAACTAAATACTGGAGGATGCGTTGGATGGCAGACAAAGCAACTAATATCTGCACGATGCTTAACGCGATCTGCGGCAATTGCTGCAGGGTCAAGGAAGAGAATCTTTGTACCGGGATCTAACTTTGGAACAACTTCATCAGAAATTTGGCGCACTAACGCATCAGGGGTTGTAAAGATAACTACATCAGTTCCCTTTAGCGCGTCATCTAATTCCATAACTGTATTTCCGGCTTCGCGAATTCGCGCTTGCCCAGCCTCAGACTTTTCTACGAAGCGAAGCTCGTACTTCTTTGTATCAAGAAGTGGCTGGGTAACGCGATTACCCATTTTGCCGCCGGCGCCTAAAATCGTAATGACAGTCATGAAAACTCCTTATTAATTGGTAACAGTTAACTTTTTCAACTCTAGCAGCAGAGATTAGCCCTGCGGTAGGCTCTGCGAGTGCCAGATTTAATCAGCGATTTAAGTAATAAATATGTAATCGGCGTAGATTACGGAACCCTTTCTGGGCGCGCGCTATTAGTTCGCGTCTCAGATGGCGAAGAAATTGCAACAGCGGTTTATGAATACCCGCACGCTGTAATTGAGGAGAAACTCCCAACAACAGGTGCAAAGTTGCCACCTGATTGGGCGCTACAAGTCCCATCTGATTATGTTGATGTTTTAAAAGTTACCGTTCCTGCAGTCCTTAAGGAATCAGGGATCGATCCTAAATTAGTCATTGGGATAACCACAGATTTCACCGCATGCACCGTTCTTCCCGTTAAGAGCGATGGAACCCCACTCTGCGAACTTCCAGAATTTTCTAAGAATCCACACGCCTTCGTTAAATTGTGGAAACACCATTCTGCGCAGCCACATGCCGATCGCATAAATGAACTTGCCCATGCGCGCAAAGAACTTTGGATCTCTCGCTACGGTGGAAAGATTTCTTCCGAATGGGAGTTTGCTAAAGCGCTACAAGTTTTGGAGGAAGCTCTTGAAATTTATCAGGCGATGGATAAATGGGTAGAAGCGGCCGACTGGATTATCTGGCAGCTCTGCGGAAAATACGTTCGCAATATCTGCACCGCGGGATATAAAGGTATTTATCAAGACGGAAAGTACCCAACTAAAGAATATTTAGCGGCGCTAAATCCAAAGTTTGAAAACTTTATCGCTGAAAAACTAGAACATGAACTCGGCGCTCTAGGTGCTTGTGCTGGAACGTTAACTGCCGAAGCTTCAAAATGGACCGGCCTTCCTGAAGGAATTGCAGTCGCCGTTGGCAACGTAGATGCACATGTAACTTCCGCCGCGGCAAACGCTGTTAACCCAGGACAGATGGTTGCGATCATGGGAACTTCAACTTGCCATGTGATGGTCTCTGAAAAATTCGCGGAAGTTCCAGGAATGTGCGGCGTCGTTGATGGTGGAATTATTGATGGCGCACTTGGTTACGAAGCGGGCCAATCAGGTGTGGGTGATATCTTCGGATGGTTTGCCAATAATTACGCACCGGCTGAATACACCGCAGCTGCAGCCGCAAAAGGCGTTGATATACATACCTATCTATCTCAACTAGCTAGCGCTCAACCAGTTGGCGCACACGGGCTAGTTGCCTTGGATTGGCAGAGCGGC
>JBIIRS010000051.1:0-7485 GCA_044341425.1 Candidatus Planktophila sp.
ATATGTTTCTTGATAAAGGTTTTGGGGCGTAAATCTCCAGGTGAAAGATCCTCAAAGCCAGGACCAAGATTTTCGCGCAGCTCTGTAGTTGCGTTGGTAGCCATCGCTCGTACCTTCTTAATCAACTTCGCCGCATCTACTGCAAGATGCGGAAGGCGCTCTGGACCGACCAAGATCACAGCCAGGACGCCTAAGCCAAATATCTCACCGGCACCGAAATCGAAGAACATAGTTGTTGATACTACTCTTTTTGTTAGAGATCCACGCGCCGGCTATTTGCCTGCGGTCAGAGTTACAGTCGTGGTCGCAGTAACGCCATTTCTAATATAAGTAAGTTGTACTTTATCGCCGACGCTCTTTGCGCGAATAGCCACAATTAACTCTTCAGAGGTATTAATCGTTCGGCCATCAAATTTGGTAATTAGATCTCCTGCTTTGAGACCAGCCTTAGCCGCAGGACCTCCTGGCAAGATCGCCTTATCGTTTGCGGCGATGCGCGCGCCATCTCCCTCGAATTTCATATCGATGGATACGCCAAGTACTGGATAAGTTGCCTTACCGTTCTTGATCAACTGATCTGCAGTCTTACGCGCTTGATTGATCGGAATCGCAAAACCAAGGCCGATAGATCCAGATTGCGAACCAAATGATGAACCTAAGGTTGCGATCGCAGAGTTAACGCCAATTACCGCACCCGTTGAATCAATCAGCGGGCCTCCTGAATTTCCGGGATTGATGGCCGCATCTGTTTGGAGCGCATTAATAAATGAATTATCACTTCCGGTTTCACCTGCAGTTACGGCGCGATCTTTTGCGCTAATGATTCCGAGAGTAACTGTTCCGGAAAGTCCGAGCGGTGATCCAATTGCAATTACTGAATCCCCAACTGCAACTTTGTCGCTATCGCCCAGTTGAAGAGCAGTTAATCCAGTTGTTGCAATCTTTATAACTGCCAAATCGTATGCAGAATCTCTTCCGATAATCTTTGCCACAAATTTCTGGCCATTATTGAGCGTTACATCGATTGCGCCGTTATTGGTTGCCGCCTCTTCGATCACATGGTTATTGGTGAGGATGTATCCATTACTTTCGATTACAAACCCCGTGCCCGTTGAACCACCATCTTTTGAGCTAGCTTCAATTGAGACAACGGAAGGAATTACTCGCTGCGCAAGGTCGGCTACAGATCCAGGTGGGCGTTCTACAGAATTCGTGACGCGTGAAAGGTTTATTGATTGGCCAAATAGTGAACCCGATGATGATGCGCCAAAGATCGCACCGACAAGCCCTGCAACAAAGGCGAGAAGAATTGCATTAGAGCGGGTTATGAAATTTGCTCTACCGTTTCGCGAGGCGGGAACCCACCATGGTCCTGTGTTTGGAGAAGTCATTACGCCATCTTCCTATAACTTAGTTGCTAGTAACAAACCATCGCCAGTTGGAATCAGTGAAACCACCCAATTCTCTGACTCGTTTTTCAAGGATTTCCCAGATTCGCGAAGCGCCACGGTTTTTGGATCGCGCTGTGCAGGATCTGAAACTTTTGATCCACCAAAGAAATTATCGATTACAAATACTCCGCCGCTGCGCAAGATGCGGTGTGCTTCGGTGATCGCATAAGGCAAGTCTTCTGGATTGTGGCGGAAGATAACTAAGTCATAGGCGCGATCTGCAAGTTTATTCATTACATCCATGACCGGATTGGCAATCAATCTAAAGCGCGCTGGTGCAATGTCAGCATCTTGAAACGCTGTCTTTGCAATATTGCTATGTTCCATTTCGTCATCGATTGATGTCAAAGTTCCACTCGCCAACATTCCTTCTAAGACCCAGAGCGCACCAACTCCTGAGCCAGTGCCGATTTCAACTACTGATTGCGCAGAAAGGTTATGTGCCAAATGTTTTAAGTAAGCACCTGCTCCAGATGTTGCATCGATGACGCCAATTTCTTCACCGCGCGCACGAGCGCTCTTCTTAACCTCATCTTCAGAGATAAAGCGTTCAGCGTAAGAATGTGGATCGATCATCATGAGAGAGATGTTAGCCATTCGATGAGCAATCGCACGCCGAAACCTGTGCCGCCTTTAGGGTTTTCTCCCGAGTCGCTTTCGCTGCGCGCAACTCCTGCAATATCAAAGTGAACCCAGGTTCGATCTCCGGCAAAGTGCTCTAGGAATAGGGCTGCTGTTACCGACCCGGCGCTGAAATGTTTCTTCGATGTGATGTGGCTTAAATCTGCGATCGGGCTTTCGAGCGCTTCTTTGTAGTCATCTACCAGTGGCATATGCCAGACACGGTCTCCAGATCGCTCTCCTGCTTCTGAAAAACTCTTAGCCACTTTCTCATCTCGCGTATACATCGCAGCATGTTGTCTACCCAAGCCCAGCGTTGCTGCACCAGTAAGAGTTGCAATATCGATTATGTAATCTGGGTTTAAATTTATATCGGCATACGCCAAGCCATCAGCCAGAACTAAACGACCTTCGGCATCTGTATCTAATACTTCGACTGTCTTTCCACCGTAGTGAGTAATGACATCGCTGGGGCGCTGCGAAGTGCCAGATAAAGCATTTTCAGCGAGCATCATCAATACGGTTACCTGAACTTGCGGCTGGAAATATGGAAGCGCTGAAATCGCACCTAACGCCGCAGCAGAGCCAGCCATATCTGATTTCATCGCCGTCATAAATTCGTAAGGACGTTTGAGAGATACGCCGCCAGTGTCGAAGGTGATTCCTTTACCGACAATTACAACGTGCGGGAGTATTCCGGCAGATTTTTTCTTACCCTTTGGATGGTATGAAATTTGAACGAAACGAGGTCCTGGCTTCGGTGATGAATTTCCTACTGCGCGTAAACCGCCGAATTCTGCCAAATCTTTACCTGCCAAAACTTTAATCTCTAGGCCGTTATCTGTGGCGATCTTTACCGCTTCATCGGCTAACCAAAGCGGGGTCTTGATATTTGATGGGGTATGGATTAAATCTCTAGTACGAGAAATGGCGTTTGCAATAGTTGATGCGTCGTTGATTACCAATGGGGAATCTGTATGAAATAGAAATAGTGGGATTTCTTGGGTAGGGCCAGTCTTCTGAGTCCAGATATAAGCACCGAGTTGGACGGAGATAGCAAAGGCCTTCAACTGCTGATCGTCAGAGACACAGAGCGATGCGATTGTTACCGCTTTGCCCCGACCTTTTCTTCCAAGGGCGGCGCCTGCTTGACGTATCGCAGAAGTAGTTTCATCACCAAGTCCGATTAAGAGAATTCGGTCCGCTGCGAATTGATCAGATGCGACTGGAATTTCAAAGATTTCGCCAGCTTTTCCAGTTGCTGCAAAGAATGCCAATTCATCGCGTAGGTCTATCTCAAAAGTTTTCTCTAACTTCTCAACTATTTTTGCATATGAGGGAAAGCTATATTCCGGCTTTACTTCTTTATCTGGATTTTTATCTGGATTTTTATCTGGATTTTTATCTGGATTTTTATCTGGATTTTTATCTGGATTTTTACCAACCTGAGTAAACCCGATAGCGATAGATTGCGCATCTGCGAGCGCATCGGATAAAGATTTAAGGTCTACAGCGATCGGCTGGAGCACAAGCGTTGCTTACTTCTTGATAAGTGCTACAGCTGCTTCAAGGGCGGCGCTGAGATTATTTGCTTCTTGGGGGTTGAGTTCGACGACGAGACGTCCGCCACCTTCTAGAGGAATACGCATAACTAGCGAGCGCGCTTCCTTGGTTACTTCCATGGGTCCATCACCAGTACGGGGTTTCATGGCTGCCATGGGGAGAACTCCTTTGATACATAAATGTCGGCCAGATTGCGCCGTTGGTTACTGAAGAGGAGAAGTATCTCGCAGATCTGGCTGAGTATGAAATCGGAGGTGCGATTAGCCCATTCCAAGCATGGCGGTAATGCGAGTTTTTCCCGAAGCCATGACCGTTGAGACCGATTTTTCAGGAACGCCTAAAAGGGTGGCGATATCGCCAACTGCCATCTGGCGAAGGTAGTGGAGCGAGAGGATGAACCGCTCTTCCTCGGGCAACTGCGCCAAGGCCTCGGCCAAGGTAAGGGGCGCAGTCATAGCCCCAAGGTTACTCGCGTGAGCGCAGTGATGTGGAGAGGCGAGCCAATGAGATTCGCACCCCAACCCAGAGAAAAGGTGCGATCGCTAGAAACTTTATGCGAGAACACTCAATTGTCTCTGACCAATTGAATTTTGTTGATGTGGAGTTAATCGGTGAAAGTACAAATGAACCGGTTCCTTTAAGAATTTTTCCCGTGTGTACTACATCGCAAATTTCAGGTGGCTGCCATTTTGTGACAACCATGGTGTCTAAAAGACCCAGCGCTGAAAACTTTGGGTAGAACTTATGGAGCGGACCTGTAAATGCCGAGATCGAAGTGCCAGCGCCTTCGCGAATTTGTGAAGTTACCCAAACTTTTGTTTGCAGCATCCAATTGCCTTGTGATTCCCAATCTGCAATCGCCGCCCAGGCGCGATCTTGGGAGCACGGAAGGTTGATTGTGATGCGAAGTGTGTTCGACATTTGATGGCGCTACTAACTACTAGATTTATTGGTTGAATTATTGATTGCGATATCTAAAGCTTGATCAACGCTCTTTGCCCAATGAAGAAGTTCGCGTTGTCCCGGCTTTACGAAACCATGTTCTTCTAGATGATCAATCAACGTAGCAAGTGGGGCATATACATCATGGGGATCTAAAATAATTACTGGCTTGTTATGGAACTTTAAAAATCGACCAACCCAAATTTCAAAGAGTTCTTCTAACGTTCCGATGCCGCCAGGTAGGGCGATAAAAGCATCGGAGAGATCTTCAATCATCGCCTTTCGGTTGCGCATCGAATCCACGATATGAAGTTCATCGCACTCTTTATCGGCAAATTCGATATCTACTAAACGCTGCGGGATGACTCCAATAGTTTTGCCCCCCGCTTCGCGCGCACCGCGGGATACCGCTCCCATCGCCGAAATATGTCCACCGCCTGAGACCAACTCCCAAGATCGAGCCGCGATTGCTGCACCTAACGAATGAGCCAGGTCGATGTATTTAGGATCGATGGCTAGCGATGAAGAGCAGTAAACGGCGATACGCATGTGGCAAAGGATAGGGGTTAGGCTTACCGCATGTCTGCTCAACAAAATTTGCCGAATCTGGCATCTGGCCACGGAATTGCAACATATTCTGGAGAAACGGTTTTAGATGTCTGGTTCCCAGAACCAATTCTAGGAATAACACAGGGTGCAAATACTTCAAAAGCTTCTGCTGCGCTTACTGAACTTGCTGGAGTTGATGAAGTTAGAAAAGTTAGACGTGAAGTTATCTCGATTGAGATCGATCTAAACGTGGCGCCAACAAGTACTGCCGATGCCTATCTTCGCCTGCACTTACTTTCACATCGCTTGATCAAGCCGCATGGCGCAGTTATGGATGGCATATTTGGACTACTTGCCAATGTTGTTTGGACATCTGCCGGCCCATGCGCCGTTGAAGGTTTTGAGTTAATTCGCGGTGCGCTGCGCAACAAATACGGCCACGTCACAGTATTCGGTGTCGATAAATTCCCACGTATGGTTGATTACGTAATTCCATCTGGTGTTCGAATTGCAGATGCTGATCGTGTGCGACTTGGTGCGCATCTAGCTTCTGGCACAACAGTGATGCATGAGGGCTTTGTTAACTTTAACGCCGGAACTTTGGGAACTTCTATGGTGGAAGGTCGAATTTCAGCAGGTGTAGTCGTTGGCGATGGCAGCGATGTCGGTGGTGGCGCTTCAATTATGGGCACCTTAAGTGGTGGCGGAAAAGAAGTTATCTCAGTTGGCGAAAAATGTTTACTCGGGGCTAACTCTGGACTTGGAATCTCACTTGGCAACAACTGCGTTATTGAAGCAGGCACCTATATAACCGCTGCATCAAAGGTAAAACTTCCAGATGGTGAAATTGTAAAAGCTGCTTCTCTATCTGGTGCAAGCAACTTGCTTTTCCGTCGCAATTCTCTAAGTGGTGGTTTAGAAGTTGTAATGCGTACAGGTACTTGGGGTGGCCTAAATTCCATCCTTCACGCTAACTAATTTAGCGAAAACCATGCTGAAGGCAGTTTGCTACGGCTTCTAAAAGTTTCACCGCGAAGAACAGCAAATGAGCCATCTGAACTAATCGCTTGAATCAGCGCCACAGATCCGGCTGGATTTATAGATAGAACCGATAAGGCAATCACATCTGGCAGAAGAAAAGCTTGAGCAATTACCGCTTGAGATATCTCTCTGGTCCATGATGCAAAGCGTGGATTAAAAGTGATATCAACGCTGGCGCTATCAGGAACGCTAACTGTGTAAGGAGTTGCCGTTCCCCAGGCGTGCTCTGATGTTTCCGTTGTGCCACCTGAGGATGATGAGAAGTAAGCGGTTATTGGAGTTCCGGCGTAGGTAATCACCGCTCCTGCAGTTCGGTTAACTGCCGCCTTCCAAAGTTCACCGAATCTTGGTTCGCTCTCTTTTGAATAACCAGCAAAGTTTTGATCACTGATCGTTGCGTATAAATGACAATCACATGCGCTGCGAATCTTCGTTGACTTGGCCAAGGCATAAGTTCGGGAGGCGATTGCTTGTGCATCTAACGCTTGGGTGGGCCAAGAGGATGGAACTTCGCCAATCCCCCATAAATACTCATCTTGCAGGCGCACAGAGTTGATTATCGCCATTCGCTTTCCCAATTTTTTATCCCTAATTACTTTGAGGGATATCTGCCCATGGCGATATCTTTTCGTTGCATTATTAGTTGTTAGAGAGATAACTGCCGGTGTCCCATCTTGGTAGCGAGTTCCAGACCAACGTAGAGTGAAATTACCTCCCGTTGTAATCTCCTTCGTAACCGAGCCACGGGTTGTACTAATTGCAATTAGCCCATCACTTAAATTTAAATTAAGTGAGGTCTTACTCGGAAAGGTAAGTAAGGGAGTGGCCGTTTGGGTTTCACCTAAATCACCCGCAAATAGTTGAAGTTCTGCTCCTTTAGAATCACTTCTTAACTTCGCAGATGTGAGTAAATTCCCCACGTTAATCCGAAGAATTTGCGTATCAGTAACTGTTTCAACAATTGTTCCGGTGTAGTAATACTGCAAGATCGCCGTCGCTGACTCGCCTGCTAGAGCTTTCGCTCTTGCACCTATCTGACTCATGCCGACGCCATGACCGTAGCCACTTCCTTGAAATGCGAAAGTAGCTGGAACGGTCTCAGCGTTTGCAGCGTTTGGCAGAAGCGCTATCGGTGAGATCGCAAGCGAGATCACAACCGCAATCAAAGATTTCTTAGACATCCTCATTTGATGCTGCGCTCTTTCCGACCTGCATAAATTCACGATATTGCTTGATAATCTCCGCTGGATTTCCGCGCGCCATCAACGTGCCCTTATGGAGCCAGGCAACTTCATTGCAGACATCTTCGATCGTTGCC
>JBIIRS010000052.1:0-7418 GCA_044341425.1 Candidatus Planktophila sp.
TAACTTTTTAGCCATGTAATTTGCAGACAAGATCGCAACTTGGGTCGCATGCGTTAGCCCTGCTCCCCCCATCATTCGAATATAACTCCAAGAGATCGGCAAGATACTTGCTGAACCAAATGGCGCCGCTGAAATTGGACCAGGACCTGTTGCAGGACCTGCTGTTTCATCAAGTGGATGATTTGGCAAGAATGGCGCTAAGTGTGCACGTGCGATTACTGGACCTACACCTGGTCCCCCACCACCATGCGGAATACAGAAAGTTTTGTGAAGATTTAAGTGCGAAACATCTGCGCCAAATTTTCCAGGTTGGGCAAGACCAACAAGTGCGTTCAAATTTGCACCATCAACGTAGACCTGACCGCCTGCTGCGTGTACTAACGCGCAGATTTCACCGATCGCAGACTCAAATACGCCATGTGTTGATGGGTAAGTAACCATCAGCGCTGCGAGATTTGCGCCGTGTTCGGCGATCTTCTCCTTGATATCTGCAACTGAAACGTTTCCGAGTTCATCGCACGAGACAACGACAACCTGCATACCCGCCATTACCGCGCTTGCGGCATTGGTGCCGTGAGCACTCGATGGAATCAAGCAGATAGTGCGATGGTTATCGCCGCGTGAATCATGGTAATTGCGGATCGCTAGCAACCCAGCGAATTCTCCTTGGCTACCAGCATTTGGTTGCAGAGAAACTGCGTCGTAGCCAGTGATTGCAACCAACCAATCAGATAACTCCTTAATCATTCGGCGAGATCCTGCGCTCTGGTTGGCCGGTGAGAATGGGTGCAGCGCTGAGAATTCAGGCCAAGTAACCGCTTCCATTTCGGTTGCCGCATTTAACTTCATGGTGCAAGATCCAAGCGGAATCATCGTGCGATCAAGCGCAAGGTCGCGATCTGAGAGCATGCGCAAGTAACGCATCATCGAAGTTTCGGAGTGATAGGTATTAAAGACAGGATGTGCCAGGAAAGAGCTTTCTCTGACCGCGAACTTTGGAAGACCACTCCCCTGCGCCGTGAGATCAATTGAGCTACCAAAGATATTTGTTAATTGGTTCAAGAGATCAACTGTGGTTGTTTCATCGAAAGAGATACCGAGTTGGGTCTGTGAAATCTTGCGCAAATTAATTTTTAATTCTTCGGCACTCTTAATTAACTTATCTGCTGAATCAACGTTGATCGTTAAAGTGTCAAAGTAGCTCTCATTTGAGATCTTAAAGCCCTTGGCAGTAAGTGCAGTTGCGAAGATGTGTGTCAGGCTATGAACGCGCATTGCGATCTTCTTGAGGCCAACCGGGCCATGCCACATCGCGTAGAAGGCGCTCATATTGGCAAGAAGAACTTGGGCGGTACAAATATTGCTAGTGGCTTTATCGCGGCGGATATGTTGTTCGCGAGTCTGCAACGCTAAACGAAATGCGGGATTGCCATGGACATCAACGCTCTGCCCAATTAAACGACCCGGAAGTGAACGCTCTAAACCGGCCCGCACTGACATAAAGCCGGCATGTGGTCCGCCGAAACCCATTGGAACTCCGAAGCGTTGAGCGCTTCCGATAGCGACATCTGCGCCCCACTCCCCCGGAGCCTTCAGTAAGGTCAGAGCTAAGAGATCTGTTGCTGCAATTAAGTAAGCGTCTTTACTATGAATTACTTCTGCTAAATCGGAATAGTCTTTGATTTCACCAAAAGTGTTTGGATATTGAACAAGCACTCCGAAGTACTCGATACCAGAAATATCAGCGCTGCTCTTGATATCAACTTCAACCACTTTGATTCCGAGTGGCTTAGCGCGTGTAGTAACAACAGCTTTGCTCTGTGGATGCAGTGATGAATCAATTACAAATACTGCATCGTCAGAGCCTTTGAAATTGCGACGGGCCAGGGTCATCGCTTCAGCCGCTGCTGTACCTTCATCGAGCATCGATGCGTTAGCAATAGTTAAGCCAGTTAGATCGCAGACCACTGTCTGAAAGGCAAAGAGCGCTTCTAAGCGTCCTTGCGAAATTTCTGGTTGGTAAGGTGTGTAGGCGGTGTACCAGGCGGGATTTTCTAAAACATTTCTTTTAATAACCGCAGGTGTAACGGTTCCGTAATATCCGGCTCCGATAAGTGAGGTAAAGACTTGGTTCTCGGAAGCCATTTGGCGAAGTAGCTTGATCGCTTCAACTTCGGTAACTGCTGGTGGAAGATGCTTTTCCAGTGGTTCTTTCATTGCAATTGCAGAAGGCACAACAGCAGAGATAAATGAATCGAGTGATTTAAAACCAAGTTGCTCGAGCATCGCAACTTCATTTGCGTGCGTTGGACCTATGTGGCGATCAACAAATGCGCCATGTTCTAAAGTCAAAGCCACTCCCCCGATTAAGTTCCTAACTATCTAGCTAGCAACATATTGGGGAAGAATATGTCTTTTAGGCGCCTTTCGCCTTTCGACGTAATGAGAGCTCGTCGTTACTTTCACCACCTGCTGTAACAATCTCGCCATTGAACTCACCTTGCAGCGTTGCCAATGAACCCTCAACCTCATGCCAAACCTTACCCACTGCGATACCAAAAACGCCTTGACCGCCTTGCAGCAAGTCGATGATTTCATCTGGGCTAGCGCATTCGTAAATTGATGCGCCATCGCTCATCAAAGTAATGCTTTCTAACTCTGTCACTCCGCGGCTGCGTAAGTGATTTACGGCAGTTCGAATGTTTTGTAGAGATACTCCTGCATCCAATAAACGCTTAACGATCTTTAAAACGAGAATGTCGCGGAAACCATAGAGTCGCGCTGTTCCAGAACCACTTGCAGTGCGAACACTTGGTTCAAGCAAACCGGTACGTGCCCAATAATCTAATTGGCGATAAGAAATTCCAGCGGCTGAACATGCTGTTGCACCGCGGTATCCGATTTCATTCTGGCCATCGTGCGTAACTGGGGAGGTCACGTCGTTCTCGATTCTGCTTGGGGATGATGGGAAGTTCTAGAAGGCTAAGGCTACGAGCGAAGAGGCCTGTAAACAACGACCGACACGAGGCAAACCTCAAGTAGAGGGTGAGACTTTTCGCCCCTACCCTGCAAAGTCCTCCGGGTTGATCTGGTCGAGGAATTCACGGAATCGCTCTAGATCAAGGTCGGTCGCCGCGCCTTCCTTGGCCCCAGTTATATCTTCCACGCCCTCTACTTCCAGGAGGCGTTCTGGGATATCAATGCCGACCAGATCCAGAAGATCTGAGTCGGCCAAGATATTGCTCTTGGTGCGAAGTGCGATCGCGATCGCATCAGATGGTCTAGCCGAAACTTTTAGCAAGGCAGATTGGCTATCGCGGATCTGAATCTCGGCGAAGAAGATTCCATCCTTTAATTCGGTGATGTGAACTGCGGTCATCGTTAAATCTGCGACCTCCAAGAGGTTGGCGATTAGATCGTGGGTTAGTGGGCGTTGTGCCGCCATTCCTTGTTGAGCAAAGGCGATGGCAGTTGCTTCAACAGCTCCTACCCAGATCGGCAAGAAACGTGAACCTTCAATCTCTTTTAATAAAACGATCGGCTGATTAGATGGCATCTCAATGCGAACGCCAACGACTTCCATATTTACCAACATCAGATCGCCTTAACTGCCTCGAACAGTTACTGGCGTGGGCGATTAAGACCGGCGCGAACTAGCCCGGCATGTAAACGAATTGAGAGCGATGCGATCTGCTTCTGAACTTCTTCAGCGCGCGCCTTTGAATCCGAAGACTTCTGACGATTAATTGGCGTGATCACTTGTTCGATCAGACCGATCTCGCGATCTGCGGCAGATTTGAAGGAACGAAGATGGCGCGCTTCGATCCCGAAACCTGCCATCTCAGCAACTGCTTTAGCAACAGCGAGGGCATCAGCGTCGTAGTGACGGCCGCGTAGTGCGATGAATCCGTATGACTCGAGTTCCACCAATTGATCATCAACTAGACCGCTTGCCTTAAGCAACTCTTCGCGAGATAGACGTAGATCTGATGATGCACCAAATGATTCAGGTGATGCTGTGTTATCCACGGTTGTCAGAGTTGGACGAGGCGATGCGACTCCTCCAGCAGGAGCGGGATCTAGTCCACGGTCAAGGGCTTCTAAATTCTCTTTGATAACGCGGAGGGGAAGGTACTGATCGCGCTGTAACAGGAGTACGTAACGTAAGCGATCAAGGTCAGCGGCAGTGAATTTGCGGTATCCCGATGGCGTTCTCTGGGGTTCGATCAAACCTTCAGATTCAAGGAAGCGGATCTTAGAGATAGTAATATCCGGAAAATCTCCACGGAGCTTTGTTAGTACTTCCCCGATACTCAAATACGCGCGTGCTGGAACGCTCACGTTAATCTCCCCTACTGCTAGTTAAGCGGTTGATAAATTCTTTAATGTTTTTTTACTTACTACTTACTTTTCTTTGGCGCCACGAAGAGCATATGAAACTTACCAATCTGAATCTCATCACCTGTAGTTAAGGGTGAGTTAAGAACCGACTGATTGTTTAGATATGTTCCGTTGAGGCTTCCTTGATCTTTGATGCTGAATCTCTGCTCATCTTTAACAATAACCGCATGCTTTCTTGAGACCGTTACATCGTCTAAGAAGATCGGTGAATCAACTGATCGACCAATTGCAACTTCACCGCTATCGATTAGAAATCTCGCGCCCTTTGACGGACCGCGATGGATAACGACCATCGCTCGGTCTGCTGGACCTTCGATGATTGCTGTAATTGCTAAGCGGTCTGCATCGCTGGCAGATGAGAGAAGGGCGTTAAGAGCGCTCTCCGGGGAACCATCTACGACCGAGCGGAGTCCGAGGTGGAGGGTGCTGGTGAGTTCGCCGTTGCTATCTGGTTTATTCATATCGCTCCCCCTTCACTTGGCTTTCCTTGAGGTTCAACTTCAACCTGAGGCTGACCTTAGGGTGAGAAAAGAAAGAAATCAAGCGGTAAAAAGTATGAAAAATTCCCGATTTCTATGCGGTGATTTGACGGTAATCATCGGCAGAGAGTAAGCCGGCTGGAGCCGCCGCAACTTCAATTTCTGCGAGCCAACCTGCGCCATAAGGATCTGAGTTGATCGTCTCTGGCGCGTTATTGAGCGCTTCGTTGATCGCAACGATCTTTCCTGAAACTGGAGCGAAGATTTCAGAGACGCTCTTAGTAGATTCAACTTCACCGCAAACTTTATCTGCAACAACGCTTTCGCCAACCTTCGGCAGCTGCACGTAGACGATGTCACCAAGAGCTCCTTGTGCGTAATCAGTAATTCCCATACGGAAAGTGTTTCCCGTCGCCAAGACCCATTCGTGCTCTTTTGTGTATTGCAAGTTATCTGGAATAGATGACACTAGAACTCCCCCTGATTGATGGGAGAAAACTATCGCGATTTACGAAGAGATGTAACCGCAGTGCCGAGATAAGTAACACCCGTGAAGAGATAGAGAGCAATGCCCCAGATCGCAAAGCTCCAACCGAAGATATAGGCGAGAGTTCCGTACCAATTTGGATTTAGCGCGAGTAGGAGAAATGGAAATGCGTAGAGCAAGTTAAAGGTTGCCGCTTTCCCGAGATAAGTAACCTTAAGCGGAGGTAGAGACTTTGCCGTCAACGCCAAAGTTGCAACCGCCAGTACCAAGTCACGTACAACTAGAACAACGATCACCCACAACGGAATAGCATCGCGCAGGAAGAGAACGATGAGAGTCGCAACGATATATAAACGATCAATTGCCGGATCTGCTAATTCACCAAAGCGTGATTCCTGACCCCAAGCGCGAGCGATCTTGCCGTCGAAGTAGTCGGTTGCTCCCCCGATCGCCAAAGTCAGAATCGCCCAGCCATCTGCTTCCAGAGCCAGTGCCAGGTAGATAAAGAGCGGAATCCCGAGGGCGCGCAGAAAGGTGAGCGCATTCGGAACGGTGACTAGGGAAAGCTTCTTCATAATCGTCATTAATCTCGCTCTTTTACTCGAATCGCGACCATAACTGGTGTGCCTGGGAAGCCGAACTCTTCGCGCAGGCGACGCTCGATAAAGCGGCGATAAGAAGGCTCGATCCATCCGCTGGAGAAGATTACGAACTTCGGTGGCGCGATGCCTGCCTGCGTTGCGTAGTAAATCTTTGGTTGCTTTCCACCGCGAACTGGCGGCGGAGTCGCACCGATAAGGGCGCCCAAGAACGAGTTGAGTTTTGCGGTTGGAACGCGACGTTCCCAACTATCGATCGCGGTGCGAAGCGCTGGCGCTAAACGATCACGGTGCCAACCAGTCTTGGCGACGACGTTTACTCGCTGCGCCCATTCGACCTGATCTAGGTGGCGGTCGATCTCTTTATCTAACTGATCGCGGCGATCTTCATCAACGAGATCCCACTTATTCATGACGATCACCATTGCTTTACCGGCCTCTTCAACCATAGTGATGACGCGTAGGTCTTGTTCAGATATCGGCAGCGAAGCATCTAAAACAACTACGGCGCATTCGCAACGTTCTAGCGCGCTCTGCGTGCGAAGCGTTGCGTAATAGTCGGTTCCGCTTGCTTGGTTGGCGCGTTTACGCAAACCAGCAGTATCGATAAAGCGCCAGATTGATCCACCGAATTCGATTAACTCATCAACTGGATCGCGAGTTGTACCAGCGACATCATCAACGATTGAGCGATTCTCACCTGCTAACGCATTTAACAAACTTGATTTGCCAACATTTGGTCGACCAATCAGTGCAATTTTGCGATAGCCATCTTGGGTTTGCGCACCACCAACTTCGGGCATCTCGCGCACGATGTAATCAAGTAGATCTCCACTGCCACGACCGTGAAGTGCTGAAACAAATCGAGGCTCACCGAGACCAAGGTTCCAGAGCGCGTGCGCATCTGCCTCATCGACATCGCTATCAACTTTATTTGCGATAAGAACCATCGGTTTCTTAACTTTGCGAAGCTCCTGAACCAAAATGTCATCTTCATCAAGTGCGCCGACATGTGCATCGACTACGAATGCAAGAACATCTGCCTCTTGCATCGCAAGTTCTGCAGATGCGCTTACTTGTACAGAAATTCCATCGGGCTTTGATTCCCATCCGCCGGTATCCATAATTATGAAACGGCGTCCGCCCCATTCGCATTCGTACTGAACGCGATCGCGCGTAACACCAGGAGTATCTTCAACGATTGCTTCACGACGTCCAATAAAGCGATTTATCAGCGTTGATTTTCCAACGTTAGGCCGACCTAAAATTGCAACGATTGGCAGGCCAAGGAGCGAACGCTCTTTCAATAACTCCCAGACGCGTTCTACCGTCTCTTCTAAATCCAGTTCTGTAGAGTCAATTAAAACTGCGTCAGATGCCTTAGCTAGCGGTGAAACTGCGCGATTCGAATCGATCTCATCGCGTTGGTTTAAAGATTCTGAAACGCTCGCC
>JBIIRS010000053.1:0-7306 GCA_044341425.1 Candidatus Planktophila sp.
GAATAATCTTCAGCCTGAAACCAAAATCCACCCCGCGCTAATTGCGGTCTCGATTTTTATTAGCCCTGCGCTGCTATCTGCAATTGCACTTCGTCCAGATTACTTCCCGATATACGTTGTTATTCCAACAATCGCAACGCTATTCATGGCATTTATAAGAATGACTCTTGTAATAAGGCAAGCCAGTAATTTAGGTGAAGAGAAGATTTTGGCGCGCACCGATGAGTTAACGGGGTTACCAAATCGTCGCCGCCTGGTTGCCGAAATCAGTGCGCTAAGTGGCGTGGAAGGGGCGCTACTTTTATTGGACCTAGATGGATTTAAACCGGTTAACGATCAATATGGCCATGAAATGGGCGATCAAATTCTGCGACAGGTAGCAGCACGATTTAGTCGATCGCTTCCAACAGGTTCTGTTCTGGCAAGACTTGGTGGAGATGAGTTCGGAGTAATCGTGCTAGGTAGTCCTGATATAACGCTAGAAGTTGCACATGCGTTGCGAGCCACGTTGAGTTATCCATTTACCGTTAGGGGAAATCAAATTTCAATTAGCGTAAGTATTGGCCATGTGAGAAACGATAAGAACGGTGATTTACTGCAACGGGCTGATGCTGCAATGTATGAAGCAAAGCGCACCGGTGTGGCTATTGTGGAGGCAGCGGTTTATCAGCCTTAATTTCCTTAAGTCTTTCAAGTGATTCCAGACGTTCGGCTGCGTGATCGACGATTCGCTCAACATATCCCTTTGAATATCCATCTAAGTACAACCACGGTTCGTGTATCTCTGCGGCAGATAAGTGAGCTAGTTCGGGAACATATTTGCGAATGTAATCGCCGTTTTCATCAAAGCGGCGGCCCTGTTCGATCGGATTAAAGACGCGGTAATACGGTGAAGCATCTGTTCCGGTGCCGGCGGTCCACTGCCAACCGTGTGCATTTGATGCGGGATCAAAATCAACTAGATGTTCGGCGAAGAAACGCTCGCCGAGTTGCCATTCGAGGTGCAGGTCTTTAACTAAGAAAGATGCCACAACCATTCGCGTGCGGTTATGCATCCAGCCTTCTTTTACTAACTGGCGCATTGCCGCATCAACAAATGGGTAGCCCGTCTTACCTTCGCACCATGCTTTAAATTGCTTACCAGGCTTGTCATAACGCATCGCTTTAAATTGTGGCGCGTAGTAATCACTATCGGTATGTGGGTTGTTGAATAGAACATCGGCGTAAAACTCGCGCCAGGCGATCTCTTTTCGGAAAGTATCGTGCGCCTTGGAATCACCTAAGTTTTGAATCAAGGTGCGCGGATGAATTTCGCCAAACTTCAGGTAAGTACTCATCTTGGAAGTTCCATCAATGCCAGCAAAGTTGCGATTTTCGTCGTAACTATCGAGGCCTTTCTTAACAAACTCTTTAAAGCGCGCCAGTGCCGCTGCTTCGCCAGCTTTGATTACTTCCACGCCCGCTGGCATGACAAAGTCTGGAAAGGCGCGGTACTTAGCAGGCGGAGTTGGCGCCTTAATCTCTTTAGGAGTCTTGGCTGGTGCGCGCCAACCATGAACGCACCAAGCGCGGTAGAAAGGTGTGTAAACGCGATATGGAGTTCCATCGCTTGGCTTTACAACGCGGCCGGGTGCAACTGCATAAGGACTGCCGGTACGAATTAAATTAATGCCAGCTTTTTCAACACGCACATCTCGTTCTGCGCCATAGCGTTCGTATTCAGTTGAGATATGAACTTCAGCTACGCCATATAGCTCGATAAGTTCCTTTAACACTTCAACTTGATCGCCTTCGATGATGTGCAGTTTGTTGCCAAGTGATTCATCGAGTGCGCGAAGTGATTGCCCCATATAGGCAAGGAGTTTTGCGCCGGCTTCAGCGATCTGAGTTTTATCAAGGATAAAAACTGGAACTATCTCATCGCTGTTCTCGATAGCCGCAACTAGCGCTGGGTGGTCAGAAATGCGCAGATCGCGTCTAAACCAAACGATATTGCGCCGTGTAGCCATGGCGTCATTGTGGCACCCAGGTGCTAATAATGAGAAGTTGAAAGTGCTAAATCTTTACCTTTACCACTTTACTCAAGTGAACTCGCTTATCTTCATCCGCAGCTGCAGCGATAATCTCGATGGTAGATCCCTTTTTAAAATCTTCAGGGTGGAGATAAACCCGATATAAACCGCCTTTTGTCCGTTCTGTGGCAAAAGTTCTTCGATCACTGGTGCCTATCGCTGTCCAATTCTTACCCTTTGCTCTTACATTAAAGGTAACTTCGGCATAGTTAATTCCGGTGAGTTGCGTAGAAATCTCGCGCCAGCCTGAAGGAAGTCCCGTATCTCTAACTTTTAGATTAGAGAATTTAATTTGTCCTGTGCTCTTTTGTGGATTTTTTCGCTCATAGACGCAGTAGCTACGGGCAGGAATCTCAATTTTAATTTCAGTGCTAACTGAGTTCTGGCAATTCCCGAGAATGGCTTTCCATTCAGAACCGCCTGGGCCAGCGCTAAATTCTGCGCGCTCCTGGCTATCTCCACCATTTAGCGCAACTAAATATTGATCCTGACGGAGATTTCTAGTTACAGCAAAGATGCTCCCCTTGGCATAGACAACCTCCTGGTTACCGCTACGTAGACCAGGTTTGGCAAGAATCAACTTTTGTAATTCAGTTATTTGATCCTCTAATGGATTTCGGATTGAGAAAGCACTCGCATTCTTTATCGGGATTGAGCCGATACGTAGTTCGTTCTGCCAATCTAAAACCTGCGTTTGGAACATATCTTGTCTAGCATTTTTATCACCGCCACTACCCGTCATACCTTTTTCATCGCCGTAGTACAGAACCGGACCACCGCGGAGCAAGAAGAGCGCAGCGTTAGCGAGCTTGGCGCGTTCAAGTATCGTCTTCTCATCTGAATTTGATAGAGCGGTGGCTAGGAAGTGGCCAATTCTTCCCATGTCGTGATTACCTAGAAAGGTAGCTAAACCGTAGGCGTTAGTACGCGCTGTTGTATAAAGATCATCTCCGTTAAAGAGTTCGGCAAGTTCTTGTGCTGAGAATCCATACTGCACAAAACTCTTCATCTTCTTCTGGAATGCAAAATCTAAAACCGATGAGACCTGCCCGCCAGCGACATATGTAGCCAGGGTCTCTGGGTCAGCATCGGCAGCCTCTCCAAAAATTGGGAAATCGGTCTTTCCTGCTTTGGCGGCGACCTTCTTTATCTCCGGGATAAAACGCTTCCAGAATTCTGGGTTTACATGCTTAAAAGTATCAATTCGCATTCCATCGATATCAAATTTAGTTATCCAGGTTGACCAGATATCTATCCAGCCTTTGATCACAACTTCTTTCTCGGTTGCTAAGTCATCTAGCCCAAAGAAATCCCCATCCAATACCGCATTACCGCGCACCGGGTTGTTTCCTAAATTGTGGTAATTGCTAATCGCGTTGAGCCAATTAGGTTTCTTAATACTCGCCTCAGCCTTTGATACCTTCGGCTCTCCATTTTCATAATAAATTACATCAGCTGTGTGGTTTATTACTACATCAATTATCACCTTTAGATTTAATTTATGAGCGGCCGAGACGAGTTCTTTAAAGTCGGCTTCACTGCCTAAGCGGGGATCAGTTGTCGTGAAGTCCACTCCCCAATAGCCGTGATAGGCCGCCGAATCTCCTTGGACTGCTTTCTGGACCACCGGTGGAGTAATCCAAATCGAGGTAAAGCCCAAATCTTTAATTGTCGTAAGATTTTTAGTTATACCTTTGAAATCTCCACCATGCCACCATCCGATTTCAGATGGAGAAAAGCCGCTAATATTCTTAATTTGAACAGATCCGCCAAAGTCATTCGAGGTATCGCCATTTTCATAGCGGTCGGTCATTATGAAGTAAGTTGATTCATCGCTCTGCGCATCTCTAACTACTGGCTTGATCAACTTTGAGTTATCAGTTGCCCAAGATATGTTTTGAGGAGCTAGGCAAGCCATTAAAAGAAGTGCGAGAAGCGTTTTTCTCAACTAACAACCCACACGCCACTAGTTGCACTCTTTGAAGTAATTTTAATTTTATTTCCTTTGGTCAACTTGCCGTAGAGCGTCTCTTTAACGCGATATCCAAGCGGTGCCAGATCTAAAGTATGTGAACCGGCTGATCTAGAGATGAAAACTAGAATTGATTCCTTCTTTGATTCGCGTAGGTAGGCAAAGGCGTTATCTGCAGCGTAGATCCAGCGTATTCCACCATTTATCAAGGCATCGTGGCTCCTGCGAATCGAGATCAGAGCTTTGAACTCTGCCAATAGTTCGTGATCCCACTTATCAGTGTTCTGCCAATCAATAGTGCGACGCGCATCTTCGCCCCATTCACCTTCCAAACCGAGTTCATCTCCGGCAAAAATTGAAGGAACGCCTGGATAAGTGAGTAACGCAGTTAAGCCAGCCAAATGTCGATCGCGATCGCCACCAACAACTGTCTTGAACCGTGCAGTGTCATGCGACCCAAGTAAGACCATGCTTGCGGTCAGAGATCTCCAAGGAATTCCGGCGGCAAAGGCGCGCATCGCTTTAACGGTGCCAGATCCAGTAAATGATGGATTAGGAACTTCAAACTGTGAAAAGTTCGGAATCTCTTTCTTTGTTTTATTAAGCCAGTTAACGAGTGGACGCGCAAACCCGTTGTAGTTCATAGTTCCGTGCCAACCGTAACCATCTAGATCAGATGGTGAATGGTCTGCATTTTCTGCAACTAACCAAGCATCTGGATTGGTTTTATCCATCGCAGTGCGAATCCCGCGTGCTATCTCTTGATTTATATCTTGCCCTTTATATCTACCGGTCATATTGCCGACATCGATACGCCAGCCATCGAAGTTGTAAGGGGGGTTTAGCCATTTACGAATTACAGATTTCTCTGACTCATACATTAACCCACGAAGTTTTTGTGATGAGTAATTTAACTTTGGAAGTGAAGCCAAACCCCACCAACCAACATATCCATGTGGGATCTTGCTATCCCAATAAAAAAACTCTCTAAATTTTGAACTAGGACGCCTAAGCGCTTTTTTAATCCAAGAATGGCCAGCACCACAGTGATTAGTTGTTAGATCTCCCATAATCTTTAGCCCAGTTTTATGTGCAGCTTCAGAAAACTCTTGCATCGCCTGATTTCCACCAAGAAGCGGATCGATCTCATCGAAACTTGTGGCGTCATAACGGTGATTACTACGTGAAGGAAAAGCCGGCGTGAAGTAAATAGCAGATGCTCCAAGGGCCTTAATGTGGCTTAACTTCGAGGTTATTCCGGGCAAATCACCGCCGTAGAACTCAACCCCAGTTGTCTTATCTCTCCCCTTTGGAAGATCGTTCCACTCTCGAGGGATCGCCCAATCTGGAAGTTTTCGCACTGCATCTGATTTAGCAAAGCGATCTGGAAATATTTGATAGAAGACCGCTTTTTTAATCCACTCTGGATAGGCAGGTTTGGCAATAATCTGGAAATCTTCACGATCTGTAACATCGTGCGCAAATACTCCGACGCCATTTAGCCAACGATAACTTTTCTTATCAACCAACATAAATCGGTAGTGAGTAGTCGTATTTTCTATCACTATATCTATCGACCACCAGCTTTCTGATTTGCCGGTCTTAGTCTTCTTCATCTCAAAGGTACGAGGTTCACCATCGTGGAACAACCGGACAAAGACTTTTATTGGCCTGTCATTTGCTGGGACTCTAACTTTTAGCTTTACAGAGTCACCAATCTTTGGTGCGGCATTACTTACATATAGTTCGCTGCCATCGTGATGGGCTTCTAAGAGATTCATTTATCCCTGATTTAGCCCTTAGTGGCGCCGGAAGTTAATCCGCCGATGATAAATCTCTGCATTGATAAGAACATAATCACTAGCGGAATCGAAGCGATGATTGATCCGGCAGCAAATGGCCCCCAAGTTTGGGTGTATTGCCCACCAACGAATTGCTGTAGCCCAACTGCAATCGTGCGGCGCTCAACATCCTGTAAAAATAGTGAAGCGATAACAAATTCGTTGAAGGTGCCGATAAAGGAGAGCACCGCGGTAACCGCTAAAACTGGTGCTGCAAGTGGGAAGAAAATCAGCCAGAAAACTTGAGGAACAGATGCGCCATCTAATCTAGCCGACTCATCTAACTCCATTGGAATCGTGTCGAGAAAGCCCTTAAGCAGCCAAGCATTTACGCCAAGTGCTCCACCGATATAGATTAAGTAAAGTCCCCAAACACTGCCGATACCAAATGTTGGGGTAATGAGAAAGACTCGCTCCATAATTACATAGATTGCAGATAGTGAGAGAAATGATGGAAAGACTTGGATTAATAGCAGCGTCTTAAGGCCGATACGACGCCCCTTAAATCTAAGGCGGCTAAATGCAAAGGCTGCAGCTGCGCCGATCAGTACTGAAGAGATGGCTGTTGCGGTCGCAATAATTAGCGAATTCTTCATCCAAGCCCAGTAAGGAACTCGTGGATCGGTGAATAACAGGGTGTAATTATCGAAAGAGAATTTAACTGGCAGAAGTGAACTTGAAGAGATTCCTCCCGTTGGATCGAAGGATGTAACAATTACAACATAAATTGGAAATGCTGTGAAAAGAACGAGTGTGATGGCAAGAATGTGTTTCCACGCGTTGTTGGCGCCAGCTTTTTTACTCATAGCGTCTCCATTACCTTTGACTTCTTTAAGGTGTACATAGACATTATTCCAACGATGACGAACATAACCATAGAGATGGCGCTCGATAGACCCAGATCCTGGAAGTTAGAACCGAAAGCAGTCTTATAGGCATATGAAATCAAGATATCTGTACCACCTGCAATTTCGCCCTCAATTGAGTTTGTCGGACCACCTCCTGTTAAGAGATAGATAATATTAAAATTATTGAAGTTAAATGCAAAACTTGCAATCAATAGTGGGCCGAGAATCTGTAGTAGCAATGGGAGTTTAATCGCCATAAATGCTTGCTTCTCTGTTGCACCATCGATAGATGCTGCCTCTTCCAATTCTGAGGGAATAGATTGCAACGCGCCGCTGCCGATGAGGTACATGTAAGGAAAACCAAGCCAGAGATTTACAAGAATGACTGCGAATTTAGCCAGCCAAGGTGAGTCGAACCAATCGATATTTAGATTAAAGAGGGTATTGATAGCGCCATACTCTTTGTTAAAGAGTCCGCGCCAAATCAAGATACTCATAAAACTTGGAATCGCATAAGGCAGAATCAAGAAACCACGGTAGAAACGGCGGAATCTAATGGGATTCTGCAAGGCA
>JBIIRS010000067.1:0-6130 GCA_044341425.1 Candidatus Planktophila sp.
AAAAAGTTGGAGATTGTGTGGCGATATTCGGAAATGAAGCGCGCGGCATTGATACGTTGATTAGCGGTGATGTTATTGCAGTAAATATTCCAATGAAAGGCAACGCCGAGAGCCTCAATCTTTCCGCGGCAGCCTCAATTGTGATGTTCCATCTCGCCGCGCTTTAATCTCTTCGATCTCTTCTTTCGTCAAATATCCCGCATCTTGGAAAGGTCACAGGTTAAGATTTCGCCATGAGCCCCGCAGAAATCGAAAAATGGGTTAGCGATGCCGCCAAGGCGTTCGCCGCTGCGGGCGACCTCGATTCTTTAAAGAGCGCACGCCTTGCCCATCTCGGCGATAAAGCTCCGATCTCACTCGCCAGTCGCGGTTTAGGTTCACTGGCTCCAGAGGAAAAGGCCAGCGCCGGCAAGTTAATCGGTGAGGCAAAGGCAGCGATCGCGGCATCACTTGAAAAAGCAACCGAAAAGTTAGAGGCAGAACGTGACACCAAAGTTTTGCTGGAAGAAGTTGTAGATATAACTCTTCCGGTAAATCGCGCACATCGCGGAGGACTGCACCCTATTACGATCATTAAGAACGAGATCAGTGACTTCTTTATCGAACAAGGTTACGCGGTTGAAGAAGGACCAGAACTTGAATCTGGATGGCTCAACTTCGATGCGCTAAATATCCCAGCCGATCATCCGGCGCGAACGATGCAAGATACTTTCTACATTGAACCTGTTGAATCTGGAATGGTTCTTCGCACTCAGACATCACCGGTGCAGATTCGTTCAATGCTTCAACATGAACCTCCGATCTACATGATCTGCCCAGGACGTACCTTCCGCGCCGACGAACTAGATGCGACGCATAGCCCGGTCTTCCACCAAGTCGAAGGTTTGGTAGTTGATAAGGGCATCACCATGGCGCACCTAAAGGGAACGCTCCATAACTTTGCCCAAGCCATGTTTGGACCCGATGTCACAACTCGTTTACGCCCATCCTTCTTCCCATTTACTGAACCAAGCGCAGAAGTAGATATCTTCTTCAACGGTCGCTGGATCGAATGGGGCGGTTGCGGAATGGTAAATCCAAAGGTTCTCGCAACTTGTGGCATCGATACAGATGTATACAGTGGATTTGCATTCGGTATGGGGCTAGAACGCACACTTATGGTTCGCCACAACGTCACCGATATGCACGACATTGTCGAAGGCGATCTTCGCTTTACGCGCCAGTTCGGAGTAGGACTCTAATATGCGCGCACCTCTATCTTGGATCCGTGAATTTGTAGATATTCCGGCAAAGATTTCTGCCGAAGAAATCTCTAATGGCCTGATCCGCGTTGGCTTTGAAGTCGAAGAGACCATTGAAGCGGGCGCTGATTTAACTGGCCCACTTACTTTTGCCAAAGTCTTAACAATCGAAGAAATTACCGAATTTAAGAAGCCAATTCGTTATGTGGGAATCGATTGCGGAGAGAAGGAAACTCGCTACGTAATCTGCGGCGCAACTAACTTCGTTGTTGGCGATATTGTCGTCGCTGCGCTTCCTGGCGCTGTTTTACCTGGAGATTTCAAAATTGGAGCGCGTGAGACTTACGGAAAAACTTCCAATGGCATGATCTGTTCTTCACGCGAGCTCGGTTTAGGTGATGATCATTCAGGAATCATGGTCTTTGCCGAAGGTGAAGTCGAAATCGGTGCAGATGCGATCGCAGTTCTTGAAATTAACGACACAATTTTTGATGTCGCCGTCAACCCTGATCGTGGGTACGCGCTAAGTATCCGCGGTATTGCTCGCGAGGTAGCTGGCTCGCTAGGTCTGACTTTCAAAGATCCGGTAGATGCACTTCGTGCTTTGAAATTTGAAGAGACTGGCAAGGGCGTAACCGCGAAGATTGAAGATCCCGCGACAGCGTCTGTCTTCTATCTGCGCACGCTCTCAAATTTCGATCCATCTGCAACCACTCCGATTTGGATGCGACGTCGCATCGAGAAGATGGGAATGCGCTCCATTTCACTTGTTGTTGATGTAACAAACTATGTCATGCTCGAACTCGGTCAACCGCTACATGCATTTGATAAGGCGAAGATCTCAGGTGGCCTAACCATTAAACGTGCTGGAAAGGCACAGCCATTTACAACCCTTGATGGCCAAGTTCGCCAACTTGATTCAGAAGATTTAATGGTCTGTGACGATAAGCAACCCCTGGCACTTGCTGGAACTATGGGCGGACAGTCTTCTGAGATATCCGAGACCACAACTGAAATTGCACTTGAAGCAGTTCGTTTTGATCCGGTATTGATAGCCAAAAACTCTCGACGCCACAAACTTTCTTCTGAAGCATCGCGTCGTCTTGAGCGCAGCGTTGATCCGTCACTCGCCGAATTTGCATCAGCGCGCTTTGTTCAACTCTTAACTGCTCATAGCTCTGCCAAGCATGTTGCAACAGTTGTTGCTGGCGAACCAAAGTATGCGCCGGTCATCAAACTTGATCCCGCTTACATCTCAAAGATTTTGGGACTAGAAGTTGCGCCCGCTGAAATCGCTCGCGTTCTGCGCGTAATTGGCTGCGATGTAGATGAAAAGTCATTCAGCGTTGACCCACCGTCTTGGCGTTCCGACCTATTGACTGCGGCTGATCTATCAGAAGAAGTAGCCCGCATGATTGGTTACGACAAGATTCCATCGATCCTTCCACCGCGTCCAAATCACGCCAGCCTTACGCCAACGCAGAAGCGTCGCCGAGCTATCTCTGCAATGCTCGCTGCGCGCGGTTTGGCAGAAGTTCAAACTTTCCCATTTACAAATCAAGAGACCATCGATCAGATGGGATTCGTTGGAGAACGCGCTTCCACATATCGCATCGCAAATCCAATGTCTGAAGAGTTCCCGCTCATGCGTGTTCACTTAGTACCAGGACTTATAGAAGTAGCGGCTCGAAATATCAGCCGCGGTGCAAAAGATTTCGCAATCTTTGAAATGGGTTCTATTTTCCGTAGCGCACAGAAGCTGGTTCCAGCTGTTTCTCCGGTTATCGGTATTCGTCCTGATGCCAAGACCATTGCAGCGATTTACGCCAGCGTGCCACCACAGGCGTTTCATGTAGCGGGTTTATTGGTCGGAAAAGTTGAGAACGAAGATTGGCAAGGCAAGGCTCGTGCATATAACTGGCAAGATGCGATCGCTTATGCGCAAGATATCTTGCAGCTCTGCAACCTCGAATGGTCTATCAAACGCTCTGACTTTGCTCCATGGCATCCAGGTCGCTGCGCGGAATTAATTGTTGATGGCAAGGCAGTCGCACATGCCGGTGAGATCCATCCACGCATTATTGCCAAGTACGGATTACCAGAGCGCAGCGTTGCCTTCGCAGTTGGACTCAGCGCGCTTCCAGACTCTGAGATAGTTCGTCCAACCAGAGTTGGCACAATGCCGGCCGCAGTTCAAGATGTAGCGTTAATAGTTGATCAATCTGTCACGGCATTTGATGTGGAAAAGGCTCTGCGCAACGGTGCCGGGGATCTCCTCGAGTCAATCGCACTCTTTGATCGCTACGACAAGATTGGCGATGGCAAGATTTCGCTCGCCTTCACGCTAACTTTCCGGGCACCTGATCGCACCCTCACCGGCGCAGAGGTTTCAGCGATGCGTGAAGCGGCGGTAGTTGCCGCCGAAAAGGCCACCGGCGCCGTTCTTCGCACTGCATAATCGATCTTTCGATCCTGCATAAATATGCGCTTTCTTGCATATTTATGCTAATCTCAACTCATGAAAATCGGGGTTATCGGAGCTAGCGGCTACGCCGGGGGAGAACTCCTGCGTTTATTGGCTGGGCACCCAGAGTTTGAAGTTTGCTGCGTTACCGCCCATAGCAATGCCGGCGAGCAAATCACTTCGGTACATCCGCAGTTAACTTCTTATGCAGGTCAAGCTTTCTCATCCTTTAAGGCCAGCGATTTCAATGAATGTGAGCTAATTTTCCTCGCGCTGCCACATGGTGAGAGCGCCGCAGTTATCGCAACCCTTAGCCCAAAAGCAAAGATTGTTGATCTCGGAGCTGACTATCGTTTAGAAGACGGTGCTAAGTGGGAAAAGTATTACGGTGGAAATCACGCTGGTACATGGACCTACGGTGCACCGGAACTCCCTGGTTCTCGTTCTGCAATCGCTAAGGCAACAAGAGTGGCCAATCCTGGTTGCTACGCCACAGCGATCGCTTTAGGTACCGCACCTGCAGCAAAGATTGCAGATCTGAGCGATGTCGTAGTTGTTGCAGCATCCGGAACAACAGGCGCAGGTCGTAGCGCAAAGATTAATTTAATTGCTAGCGAAGTTATGGGAAGTCTGACTTCTTATAAATTCGGGGGAGTTCACCAGCACACACCCGAAATAGAAGAAGCGCTCACACGCGCTACGGGCACGGCGGCAAAGATCTCGTTTACGCCAATTCTCGCGCCAATGCCACGTGGAATTCTCGCAACGATCACCATGAAAGTTAACTTTGCGATGACGACTGAGGCAGCCCATAAGATTTATAACGATGCTTATAAAGGCGAAGAATTCGTCAAGGTTTTGCCGCTTGGGCAAATGCCACAAACTTCTTCAGTTTTAGGAAGTAACTATGTTGCGATGCAAGTTGCAGTTGATGAACACACCAATCGTTTAGTTGTTAGCGTGGCAATCGATAACTTGGTTAAGGGTGCGGCTGGTCAAGCCATTCAGAACGCCAACATCATCTGCGGACTTCCTGAAAACCTTGGGCTAACCGGCATGGGTCTTGGGGTATGAAACTGCCTAAAGGCTTTACCGCTGCTTCTTGTGCCGCAGGCCTGAAGAGTTCGGGTGCACTGGATTTAACGTTGATCGTAAATAACGGCCCTAAATTTGATGCGGCAGCGGTTTACACATCAAATCAAGTTGTGGCTGCTCCGGTTATTTGGAGCAAGCAAGTCACAAAGGGAAAGATTGTTCGTGCAGCAATTCTTAACTCAGGCGGGGCTAACGCATGCACTGGGCCACAAGGTTTTGCTGACACCCATAGAACCGCTGAGCAAGTTGGCGAAGTTCTCGGCATTTCATCTGGCGAAGTGGTTGTCTGCTCGACTGGCTTGATTGGCGAGCTACTGCCAATGGAGAAGATTATTTCTGGCATAGATCAGATTTCCAAAGCGCTCTCGACCGATTCTTTGCAAGACGTAGCTAGCGCAATTATGACAACCGATAGCGTTTCCAAGATTGCCAACTTTAAGAACGATCACTTCGAAATATCCGGAGTCGCCAAGGGAGCCGGAATGCTGGCGCCCGCTCTGGCGACAATGCTTTCAGTTGTGATGACAGATGCTCTTTTGCCAGATGGCGCGCAGGAGATATTCCAAAGAGTCTGTGATCGCACCTACAACCGAATCGATTCTGATGGTTGTACATCGACAAACGACACCGTGTTGCTGATGGGTTCTGGCGCAAGCGGATTTGCTCCAAGCGAATCTGAACTAGAGAGCGCTCTGATGGAGATCTGTGGCTCTTTGTCTCAACAGCTTATTGCAGATGCTGAGGGGTCTACCAAGACTGTGGCGATCGAGATAAAGAATGCTGCTTCTGAAAGTGATGCTGTAGAAGTCGCTCGAGCATGTGCCCGTAATAATTTGTTGAAATGTGCGATCTTCGGTGGAGATCCAAACTGGGGTCGAGTGCTGGCTGCAGTCGGTACTGCACGAGCTCACTTAAATCCACTAGATATAGATGTCACTCTTAACGGGGTGCAAGTTGCAAAGTCGAGCGCACCTTTTGAGGATCGTAATAAGGTTTCATTCGAAAATCGTTTAGTCACGATTGAAGTCGATCTTAAAGTTGGTTCAAGTAACGCAACAGTCTTCACCAATGATCTATCCCATGACTATGTTCACGAGAACTCGGCCTACGCCACATGATCGTTGTTAAATTTGGTGGCCATGCCATGAAGGATGAAAATGGTGGTTTCGCTAAAGCAATCGCAGCAGCGCAAGAGAGCGGTGTGAAGTTAGTTGTAATCCACGGTGGTGGACCACAGATTGATGCTGCGCTCAAAGAAGAAGAGATAGCTTCAGAATTTATTGGCGGATTCCGCGTCACCACCCCTGAAATCTTCGAAGTAGTTGAAAGA
>JBIIRS010000054.1:0-7133 GCA_044341425.1 Candidatus Planktophila sp.
CGCTTAGGTTCATCTGGTATCTGGGAGATATTTATTGCAGATATTGGTGCAGGAGTTAAATACAAATTTGCAATCTGCGGCATCGATGGTCGTTGGGTAGATCATGCTGATCCACTTGCTCGCCAAACTGAGACTCCCCCACACACCGCATCAATTGTTAACGAATCAAATTATCAATGGCAAGATTCAAAATGGATTGCTGAGCGCTCTAAATTTGAACCTTGGAGAAGCCCAGTTACGGTCTACGAAGTTCACTTAGGCTCTTGGAAGTTAGGGCTTTCTTACCGAGAACTAGCAACCGAACTCGTTAACTATGTAACCGAACAAGGCTTTACCCACGTTGAATTCTTGCCAGTTACTGAGCATCCATATGGACCTTCTTGGGGTTACCAAGTAACTTCCTTCTTTGCGCCAACTTCACGTTTTGGATCGCCCGATGAATTTAGATTCTTAGTTGATGCACTGCATGCTGCAGGCATTGGCGTAATCCTGGATTGGGTTCCTGCGCACTTTCCAAAAGATGAATGGGCGCTAGCCAAGTTTGACGGCACCGCGTTATATGAACATGCAGACCCGCGTCTAGGTGAACACCCTGACTGGGGCACCTTAATCTTCAACTTCGGTCGCAATGAAGTGCGTAATTTCTTAGTTGCTAGCGCTCTATATTGGCTTACCGAGTTCCACATCGATGGCCTTCGTGTAGATGCCGTTGCATCAATGCTTTATCTAGATTATTCACGTAAAGATGGTGAATGGCTTCCCAATAAATTTGGTGGACGCGAGAACCTCGAAGCAGTTCAGCTTTTGCAAGAGGCAACATCTACTGCTTATAAAACTCATCCCGGCATCATGATGATCGCTGAAGAATCAACGGCATGGCCTGGTGTCACCAAAGAGACTTCATCTAACGGGCTGGGCTTTGGTTTTAAGTGGAATATGGGTTGGATGCACGACACCCTGGAATATCTCCAACATGATCCAATCCATCGCGTTTATCACCATAACGAGATTACTTTCTCAATTCTTTATGCGTGGTCTGAAAACTTTATGCTTCCGCTTTCACACGATGAAGTTGTGCACGGAAAAGGTCAGTTAGTTAATAAGTTTCCTGGCGATCGCTGGCAAAAGTTAGCGACGCTTCGTGCGCTCTATGGATTTATGTGGGCCCACCCAGGTAAGAAGTTGCTCTTCATGGGATCTGAATTTGCACAGAATGACGAATGGAGCGAGAGCGCCGGTCTGCAGTGGTATTTAACTGAATTTGCCGAACATAACGGAGTGCAGAAAGTTGTTGCCGAGTTAAATGCCATCTATAAATCACAACCTGCGCTTTGGCAGAAAGATACAAACCCGGAAGGTTTCTCCTGGCTAGTTGGCGATGATGGCGCAAGCAATGTCTTAGCCTTTACCCGCTGGTCTGATGATGGAAAACCACTCGTTTGTATAACTAACTTCTCACCAGTTCCTCATGAGAAATACAAATTGCCACTGCCAACTGCCGGTGTGTGGCGTGAAATTCTAAATACCGATTCCGTTGCCTATGGTGGCAGTGGGATTACGAACGACTCATTTGCTGTTGATGTAGATACCGATTTAAAGCGGAGTTTCCGAGTCCCGCCACTTTCTACTGTCTGGCTCGAGCGCGTTTAGCTGGCTTTTAGAGCGCGCGCAAAGAACGCTGTAGACATCAGCATCAGCGCAGGAATAGTTAATGCAATTGCTAAAGAGCCGGTGAATTGCGCAGTCCAAGCAATCGAAGCTTTCAAGATAAAGATGGCGATCATATTTACTACGCCAATCTGGCCAACCACAACAGCGCTCGGAAGCGGCGAACGTTGATTTCCAGCGGTGTAAAAAGATGGAGCCATCAGCGATGAGCCCATTCCTGCAAAGGTGAAAGCTATACATGTTGTGACAAAAGCAATCGTCTTATGTTCGGCGGGAATTTGTACTGTAATAGTTAAGAAGGTTAGAAACCCCCCGCCACCAAGTAGGGCAAAAAGTCGAACAGTTTGATCTACTTGAAAACGTTTAGCGATTGATCCTGCGTTTAGCCGGCCAATAATCATTGCGGTCATGAACACGACATACGGCAGCGCTGCCATTCCGGAACTAACTCCAATCCGCTCTTTAGCAAAGATTGCCGACCAGTCTCCGGTTGCAAACTCCAGAAAAACCGCGCAGACCAGTCCGCCACTAATTAGCCAATCGACCCTAAATGAAGTTATCAAAGTTCGAAGTGGGAGATGTTCTTCTTCATCTTCATTTGGCTTCATCAAAACTGGAGTTAATCTAATAATCATTGCAGTTAGTGAAAGGGTAACGAAAACTGCTAGCCCACCCACATGCCATGTGATCGGGATGTGATCAACAATTAATCCTGAGATAATTGCTGTTGCAAGTGTTCCGAGCGCCCACATGCCATGAAGGCGCGCAATAGTTAATCCGTAAACGCGCTCCATTGCGTTAAATGACTGGGCATTTATCGAGATGTGATAAGCCGATGTCGCCCAACCAATAGCAATATTGCAGATTAAGAAAATTCCTGAAGATTCGGTGCGAACAATAAAGAAGTACGCCAGACCCATAATCCAAATGTTCGTCAAAATCACGCGCTTTACACCGAATTTATGAACCATATGCCCGGTTAAAAAGAGGCTAGCTACGGCGCCAAATGATCCAGTACTAATCAACGTTCCAAATTGACCGTTACTTAATCCGAGATTGGCTTTTACTTCTGGGAAGCGCGGGATCCAAGACATGATCAACATGGCGTATACGCCAAAGAGCGCTTGTAAGAGTTTAAATTCGGTACTTGGTTTAACGGCATTCATTAGAAAAGCGCATTCGCTAAGGCAGCGCGCGCCTTTATAACTCGTGGATCTGCTGGATCTACTAGAGCGAATAACTCGATCAGGCGATCCTTAACTAACTTCTTCTCTGCTCCATCAAAGAGTGGGATCAAACGTAACAACCGCGCAAATGCTGGCTCCAGATAACCGCTAACGATTTCAATATCTGCACATTGCAATTGAATGGCGATATCGTCTGGCTGAGCCGAAGCATCCTGCATTACTTTGGCGCCATCAATTCCATCTGTGCGCGCCATCAACTGCGTCTGCGCCAAACCCAAGATTGCAAAGTTATCATTTGGTTTGCGCGCTAACAGCTTCTTGTAAGCGGCTTCTGCTTTGGCATAATCTCCGGCATCTAGCGCCGCAATAGCTTCTTCCTCTTCAGGTTCAATTTTTTCAGCAGGTGCGCCACCAACGCCTTGCTCAGAGGCAAGTGCTAAGACTTTATCTATAACCATGCGGATCTGTGCCTCTGGATACGGCTGTTCAAAGAGCGGCACCATCTGTTCGTTGATGATTGCAACAGCAAAAGGTACTGCGCGAGTTTGTAGCGCTTGTGCAACCTGAGGCTGTGCATCTACATCAACGCGTCCCAGCACCCAAGCGCCTTGATCTGCAAGCGCTAACTTTCCCAGAATTGCTACGACTTCTTGTGATTCAGGTGAACGAGGTGACCAACAAATAAGAACAACGGGCTTGGTTTTAGAGAGTGCAAGAAACTCATTAGTTAAGTTCTCAGGAGTAATTTCAATACCTGGCATAGGTCCAGTAGCTTCTGGCTTTGGTTTTCCAAGAGAACTTAGGTCTACTGCCCGTCCGAAGTTAGGAGGAAGAGTCATGCTTGCGCCTCCGCTTCTACTCCAGAATCACGACGAAATGGCAGTACATCTTCAATATATGACTGTGCAGCAAAGGTTAGCCCAACATCGTGGCCTTCACGCTCACTCAAATACCAGCGATGCTCTAAAACTTCATGGAAGAACTGCGCCTCTTCGATACGACCTTTCAAATTATCAGGAATCATCGCAACGATCGGCATATATGTTTCATTTAACCATCGTCGCGCAGAATCTTGCATCGGAGTTTTTGGACTCTCTTCGCGACCACGGAAGCGATCAAGGGAAGCCAGCAAACGCTTTGCTTGTAGCGCTTCCGTTTCGAGTCCAGTTAACTCGCGCAAACGATTGCGGTGATAGCCAGGTGCCACAAGTTTTGGCTGGAAGTAAAGTTTTTCTGATGTTCCATCTAATGAAACAGAGACTTCTTCTACCGCGAACCCGAGATCATGTAGCTGACGCATCGCACGTTCGACGGCATGGCGATCTTTCGGATCAAGCACCTGACGCTCTTTAAGCGCTTTCCAGATTCGGTGATATCGCTTGATTACCGCTTCACTAGCGCGGATCGGATCCATGCCAGGGTAAAGAACTCCTGATAGCGCTAGATCTTCGAGTTCAGCGGCGACGTTAAAGTGCGCGATCTCTAAATCATGTTCGCGCTGTCCATCACTTAGAGTTTTCTGGAACTCGCCAGTTTCGGCATCTACCAAATAAGCAGCAAATGCTTCGGCATCGCGGCGGAATAAAGTATTGGAAAGCGAGCAGTCACCCCACCAGAAGCCAAGTAAGTGAAGTTGCACTAGCAGCAAAGCAAGGGCATTGGCCATCATGGTGATGTCATTGGCGGTTACATCTTTGCCGCTAAGTAAGACGCGGTATGGAAGCGAATATGGCAAGAAGCGAGTTACAAGAGCGCAAGGAAGCTCTTCTGCGCTTTCATCTGTGCGCCCTTCAATAACCGCGATTGGCTGAACGCTCGGTGCTCCAAGGTGTGCCAGTTCGCGCAGGGCTTTATATTCGCGGTTTGCGAACTCAGAGACCGTCTCTTTAACTGCATAGACTTCTGCATCTGGATCATCAGTTGATCGAACCAAGCGAACGATATGGCGTGAAATACCGCGTTTTTCCGTGAGCGCCGGATCTTCAGGCCACTCCTCCAAATTGATATGCCAAGGCAAGCCAGTAACGGCGGCGATTTCTTCGCCTAATCCCGTAATGCGTAACGCCATGTATGAAGGATATCGCTTTAGAATAGGTCACATGGCAATAGCAGATCGCATCAAACGCAAACCGAAGGCAAAAGCAATTAAAACTGATTTTGGGGCCTTGGGAAATCCAATTGATAGAACTCACCCCTTCTACTTCGGATTTATCGCCACTTTAGGTGCACTTATTGCAATTGTCCTAATGCGCGCACTTGCCAGCACCAGTCAGATATTTGTTTTGATAATTGTTGCTCTATTTCTAGCTACCGGCCTTAATCCTGCTGTAGTTGCAATTCAAAAACGTGGAATATCACGTGCAAATGCCGTTGCCGTTATCTTCGTATCTGTAATTGCATTTGTAATCTTCTTCATCGCCGTAGTAGTCCCACCAGTTGTATCTCAGGGAACTCAGTTGATTAATAGTCTGCCAACCTTGCTTACTGATCTGGATAACAATCCGACAATTGCAGATTTGAATAAGCAATTTGGAATTATTGATTCATTGCAATCAAAACTTAAAGAGATTACATCAGATGGCACTTTAATTATCTCTGCCTTCGGCGGTGTAATCGGAGTCGGAAGATCTGTTCTCTCGGGCACCTTTACCGCGCTAACGATTCTGATTTTGACTCTTTACTTCATTACCTCTCTTCCACAAATGACCCAACTCGGACTCCGCTTTGTCCCAGCCAGCCGCCGTGATCGCGTCTCGCTTCTTACTAACGCAGTTATCTCCCGCGTTGGATCCTTCGTGGGTAGCCAAATTCTGATCGCCGCAATGGCCTCTGTCTTCGTACTGGCGCTTTCACTTGTACTTTCGCTTCCATCACCAGTTGCGATTGCAATGATCGTCTTAGTTTGTGGGCTAATTCCACTAATCGGTCACTTCATCGGTTGCGCAGTCGTAACAATAATCGCGCTTACTCAATCTGTATCAATCGCACTAATTGCATTCGTTGCTTACGTTGTTTACGTACAGGTTGAGAATTACCTAGTAACACCAAGAATTATGAAGCGCACGCTTTCAGTGCCAGGTGCGGTAACTATCATCGCTGCGCTGATTGGTACTTCACTGCTTGGTCTAGTCGGAGGCCTACTTGCAGTTCCGATTGCAGCATCAATTATCTTGATCCTTGATGAAGTTGTTTTTCCGCGCGCAGATAACTCTTAAATCTCAGTAGGAAGCGGCAGTCTTTCTGGCGCAATTATCTTGGTGATCTCACTTAAGACGGTATAGACGGCGGGTTCGCCCACCCAGAGATGCTTTGCACCTAAAACAGGAATAATTTCTATCTGAGTAAGTGGTTTAAATCTTTCAATCGCTTGCGGTGGTTGTAGATAATCATCGAGTTCAGGAACAAGCGCAATAACCCGACGACCATCGTTCGCCCAATATTCGAGGTCGCTAACTTCAGATGTACGAAGTGGCGGAGATAAGAGAATCAGACCTTTAACTCGTGGGTCTTTTGCGTGGCGCAGCGCTAGATCTGTACCGAATGACCAACCTACGACCCAGAGATTTGTAAGAGCTAAAGTATCGAGGCAGTAAGTCATCATCGCTTCAACGTCAAAGTGCTCTAATCCACCATTATCAAATGTTCCGGTACTTGTTCCAGCCTCGCTAGTAGTGCCGCGAGTATTGAAACGAATAACTTCTATGCCAGCCATATCAGGTAAGCGATTGGCGGCCTTTTTAAAAACGTGGCTATCCATCATGCCGCCTGCTGTTGGCAGAGGATGCAAGCAAAGGATTGCACCGGTGTATTTATCTAGCGGGGCCGAGACTTCACCAATCAAGGTCTGGCCATCGCTAGTTGTAACTGTAAATGGAGTACGCAGCGCGGGTAATTCAGTGCTGGGACGTACTGGCTGCAACATGCAGGAGAGTCTAGTCTTTCCCCATGTCCACTTCTGCCAACACATTTACCTCGCACTATCCCGTAACTGGTGAGGTAATCGCCAATTACCCAATCGCAGATCGCGAGACTGTTTTTACCGCAGTTGCAGCAGCGCGTAGCGCATCGAGCGCTTGGCAGGATTTGGGATTCAAAGGTCGCCGTAAAGTATTGCTTAAGTGGAGCAATCTACTTATTTCACAGCTTGATGAGATTACCGAACTTGTATCAAGAGAGACCGGAAAGCCAGTTAGCGATGCCAAACTTGAAGCATCCCTTGCAGTTGGCCACTTAAGTTGGGCTGCTCGTCATGCCGAAGATGTAATGCGTACAACACAT
>JBIIRS010000055.1:0-7052 GCA_044341425.1 Candidatus Planktophila sp.
TACAAAAGTTATGAAATGCGCATCGGGATCGATGCCAATTACCTTGCGAGCAGCAATTCGACCAGCACCCGGAGTGAAGTTATATAGATCCACACCTGGCGTAACCACATGAACAATGTCAGGACAAGCTTCATAAAGTGAAACCAGGCTCGCTGCCTCAGCATCAGTATTGGCAGTTAACGCGTTAGCTGCGGCAACGATCTGTGTTTCACCTTGCACGCGAATCATTGGCTCTGGCGCTTCGCCTTCAGCGAGATTTAAATTCTTAACGCGCGCCATGGTGTGCATCGTGTGAATCAGCGGCAGTTTTAACTCTTTAGCCACGGGCATTGCGACTTTTCCAGATAGCCAATAATGAGAATGAATCAGGTCATAACTTTGATCGGAGGAAAGCGCTTTCTTGAATTCAGCAGTCAACTCTTTAAAGTGTGCGGGGACTTGTTCTTTGGTCCAATGAAGATCGTGGCCGGCATCTAAGTGATGGACATTTACACCGGGTGAAAGTTCAACCACTGCCGGAAGATCTAAATGATCGCGACGTGTGAAGATATCTACTTCCACACCTTGCGCTGCCATACGCGCTGCGCTTTCTGCGACGTAAATATTCATACCGCCAGCATCACCAATGCCTGCTTGTTCTAGCGGACAGGTGTGAACCATCAACATGGCTACGCGGCGTTTCATCCCTAAATGGTACGCGCGATCAAATCGTTGCGCGAATAGTGCCGATTACACGCGGGCCGCCCATGACCTTCTCTGGGGTTAGCGGTGTATCGATTCCAAATTCACTTAAGCAGGCGTGCACGATGGTGCGAAATGCACGAAGTGAGCCATCACTGACTTTAAATACAAAGGTACGTCCATCAGATAATGAACAGACATTGACTGCTTCTGCGCCATCTTTCATAAATAAACCAGGTACCTGCTGCATCATCTCGGTGTTGTGGCGACCCGATCCACCAACCATTTCCGGGAATGCACGCGCCGCATCCATCACATCTTGGTGAATTGGATCGGTTGAAATGGTTATCGCACGGATTGCGCGCGCTAAACCAATTACTGAAAGCATAAATAACGGTGCTCCGCAGCCATCGGTTGAAGTAAAGGAGATGCTTTCACCAGCCAACTTTTCAAGTTCTTTTTTAATTGCAACTTGCAGCGGGTGTGACTGTTCTAAATGACTTTCAGTCGGCCAACTATTTTTCACACAAGTTGCCAACATCGCCGCATGTTTTCCGCTGCAGTTCATGGCGATTTGCGTTGGTGGGTTATCGCCCCAAGCACGGCGTTCGTTTTCTCCGAGCGGGCGATCAACCGCACATTGCAGAGCGCTCTCAGTTAAACCAACACTTGCCAGAATTTCGCGTGCGCCGTCCATATGCATCGCAGCACCAGAATGACTTGATTGCGCAAGCGCCAATAAACGTGGTTCTAGTACTAGCCCGTTTCGAACCATCGCAGATGCCTGAGCACATTTGATAGTTGAACGTGGAAATATCTTGGTATCGATATCGCCCAGAGATTTAGAGAGTGAACCGTCCGAGTTTAAAACCGCTAAAAAACCACGGTGTTCGGATTCAACAAAACCATCGCGAACGTATTCAGCTAAAACCGCATCGTTAAACATTTATTTATTCACTCTGGCGTTCTAGTGAAGACCAGATATGTGCCTGAAGTTCTTGTCCTTCAGCGGCCATGTCATATGCAAAGAAGAGTTCGCCAGCTACAAGACCATATAAACGCACTCCCGCTGTAACAATCATTGCAGATGGCGCTGAATAACCTCGATCAAGAACTAACTGAATCTTTGGGCCATCGAATTGTCCAACCCAGCCTTCAGTGATTCCGGTGTTATGCGAAATCAAAACTTCTAGAACATTGTTGGGCTTAACGCGCCAGAAACCTGTTTCAGATGCCGCTGGGCGAATGATTTCGCCTTCGCTATCAATAATCCAAGAACGTGAGTAATAGTTTAGAAATGGGCGGCCATCGTGATTAAAGACGACTTCATGTGCGTATTCAAAACCTTCAATATTTGGGTACTCGCCGCGACCTTTACCGCGCCAGGTACCGACCAGCCATGCAAGTGGATTTAGATCTGAATGCAGACCTTCTGGAATTGTAAAAGCCACTTAGAGTCTGCCCCTTCGATATGTGCGCGCATCACGCGCTTGAGATTCGCGACGTCCTCGGAAACCGTAAATTAAAAGTCCAACGCCAATAACTAATGAGATTAAACCCAATAAAACAGCGCTAACGATTTCCACGCCGTAATCTTACGGCCTTTAAAGCCTGCTAACCGTCCAGATAATGACGAGCATCGCCGCCAAGACAACTAAACCCTGTGCAATCGTCTCCATTTACGCGGGCACAATCACTTGTTGGGAAGCGGCCACGCCTTCGACAGTTAACTGCGTATCAACCGGCGTATTTCGCTTAACAATTGCCAAAGCGATTGGCCCTAATTCGAAGTGGCGCGCAACTGTGCCAAGGAATCCAACTTGAACTTCACCATTCATAACCGGTGTGCCTGGCGCTGGCATAACAACTTGGCTGCCATCTAAATGCAGCAGAACTAAGCGACGTGGTGGATTTCCAAGATTAAAGATTTTTGCGACAGTTTCTTGACCGCGGTAGCAACCTTTATTCATGTGTACTGATTTATTTAGTACACCAAGCTCATTAGGAATTGATTTATGGTCGGTTTCAAAGGCAATACGCGGACGACCTGCAGCTACGCGTTCAGCATCTAGCGCCCATGTGCCAACCTGCATCGCAGTGGCACCAAAAGTTTCTTGCATCTCGGCTAGCTCTGAACGCGGAACGAGCGCAAATGGTCCACCAATTTCATTTACTAATCCAGGTGCCCGCAATACAACGTATTCAGATGATGCGTCGCGAACGTCTACGCGCAGCATAAATTTCATCTTCTGCAAGTAAGCAGTCAAAGTTTCAATATATCCAGGATCCAAAACCAACCAAGATGTTTCACCATCATCAACCAAGTTAAATTGATATTCGACATGGCCTTGTGGGTCCAAGATCAGCGCTGATGTCCATTGGCCAACCGGAAGTTCTGATAAATGCTGAGTAGTTAAATCATGTAACCACTTCAGGCGATCAACACCGCTAACTGCGATTATCTGCAGGTGTGAAAGATCAGCCCACGCTTTGCCTTCAAGCAGAGCCTTCTGTTCTTTATTCGGTTCTCCGAAATGCCAAATGGCGCCCTTATCGACGCCATCTTCGACAAATACCGCAGTCATAATAAAGTTAGGCTACCAAAAAAGTACGATGTTAGGTGATTTGAAGCCTATTTTCACTTTTATCGCATAAAGTAAAGAGATGAGCATGAAAAATTCTATAGCTACATTTGTCAGGGACAAACTCCAATTGGTTTTGCTGATCAGATTCTTTAATAGACAAATCCGTGGCTTTTCTAGATTTACGCACAAATTACAATTTTTTATTGAGTGGCGCGTTAGTAATCCTGAGTACTTCGAGCACCAAATGGACTTAAATTATCAATGGCACGAAACTCGTTCAGCCTTTCCTATGGAGCGAGGTGTCTTTTCGAGTTTTGCTCTTAAGAACGATATGCCGCCAAGTGGGCGAACTTTAGATCTTTGCTGTGGTGATGGGTTCTACTCATACTATTTCTACTCCAAGCGCTCTAAATCAGTTATTGGAATCGATTTTGATCCTAAGGCAATCAAATTTGCACAGAAGAATTATGGTGCGGCCAGTAACATACAATTTATTATTGGGGATATCCGAACAAGTATTCCCGATGGACCTTTTGAAAATATCATTTGGGATGCAGCAATTGAACACTTTACGGAAATAGAAATCAAAACTTTAATGAGCAGAATCAAGTCAGTTTTAAGTCAAAATGGCGTACTTAGTGGTTACACGATTGTTGAACCCGAACATGGTGGGAAACACCTTCATCAACATGAATACGAATTTCACAATAAAGAAGACCTTGCCCGTTTCCTATCTCCTCATTTTAGAAATTTACAGGTCTTTTCTACGTCTTATCCAGATCGGACAAACCTTTACTTCTACGCAAGTGATGGACTACTGCCATTTGAACAATCTAATTCAATAATCGTTCGGTAATTACTTAACGCAGGCTGCGCAAGTACCGTAAATCGCAAAGTGAGTAACGTCGGTTTTAAAGCCGTAATCATCAGATAAATTCTGAACGAAGTTAGCAGCCACATCGATTGGCGCATCGCCAACTGATCCGCAGGTACCGCAGACCAAGTGAAGATGAGTTAACTCTTCAGCTGCGTGATAGGTAGCACCGCCATGGCCCAAGTGGGTGTGCTGCACAAGGCCAACGTTTTCTAGAGTTTCTAGGTTGCGGTAAACAGTTGAAAGATTGATTCCGGGATGGGTTGCGCGGACCTTTTCAGCAACTTCTTCAGGAGTTGCATGTCCGAGTTCGCGTACTGCAGAGAGAACTAGTTCGCGCTGAGGCGTTAAACGTAAGCCTTTATCGCGGAGTTCGTGTTGATCTGCCATGGCTAGAGCCTACCTTCTAAGTGATTTATTTGGCTACGCGTGCGCGTAGAAGGAGTAGATATACCTGGCAGCCCAAGCAGAAGTTAAATGCTGAATTTAGAAATGCTGCGGCAAGTGCGAATCCAACAGCGATTGTAAAGACCCCGTCCGCTCCAGTAACAGATGCAATAACTGCAACGAGAGCAAAACCAAGACCGATGCTCTGCGCAAATTGTGGAGGACGCACATCTTCAAAAGTTGCTTCTGATTTTAGACGCGGCTTGATTAACTTCTTAAAGATCAATGCGTAAGGGGTGAACTGTGGACCACGGATTGCACCGATTGCAAATCCAACTGCTTGAAATGTGGCTACCCAAATATTTGATGTGACTAGCGCGACTGCCAAAACCACAGTTGTAATCGCCGCCGAAAATCTTGGTCCTCTTGCATCTATTTGTACTGACATTTTCTCTTCCTTTACTTGAATCGCTTATGGGTCGTTGAATTAGTTTTTAAGTTGCAAACTAAGCACGACACATTGCGCCAGCTAAGCGACCGTAATCAAGCACACGGCGCTTTGTGAAGTAACTGGTTTCAATGCGGAACATGGCTTAAGGATAAAGAGCATTGGTGCTAAACGCTACTTGCGAATATTTCGCAATAACTGGAGTTAATGAATAGCTGCGAGCGCAGCGTGCACCTGAACGCGCTTTGGAGTGCCCATCGCGCGACCAACTTCAACGCCCTCACCATTTAAGAACAAGGTCGTTGGAGTGGACAAGATATTTAATTCGCGAACTAACTCGAGATGCGATTCAGCATCGATATGGGCATAGCGAACATCTGGCATCGTCTTGACCATATCTTCGAGCAGCGCCTTAGTGGCCCGGCAAGGAGTGCAGAACGCTGATGAGAACTGCACCATTGTTGCCCGTGACCCAAGCTCGCTGCCGACGATCGCAGCCGTTAACTTCGGCCCATTTACCGTCTTCTTCTTGCGAAATTCCCCACGAGTGCGCTGAAACCAGATGCCAAACCCAGTGGCGCCAGTCAGCACAATAAGAAGTGGAACGAATGTTTTCACAGGAGTATTCTCTCTCACTTAAAGCAGTATAACGAACTCAATTTCTGCGAAAGGCTCTCCCCATGGCCAAGGTGTTGTTACTGACAAACACCAATGGCGCGAGCGCGGAAGTTCTTCCATCACTTGCTCTCTTGCAGCACACAGTAAAAATCTTGCCGGCTGAAGCCAGCGTCCTAATCGATTCACCAGTAATGGATATCGTCTTTGTTGATGCACGTCGCGATCTACCTGCTGCAAAGAACCTCACTCGTTTACTTACTTCAACCGGGGTTGGTGCACCAGTAATTGCAATCACCACTGAAGGCGGTCTATCTGCGATGAGCGCAGACTGGGGCGTCGACGATGTCATCCTCGATACCGCAGGTCCTGCCGAAGTTGATGCACGTATTCGCATGTGCATCGGAACTCACCTTGCTGCTCTTACAGCAGCTGATCCAACTGCCGGTGAAATTCGCACTGGTGATGTTGTTATTGATGAAGGTACATACACAGCGAAGATCAAGGGTCGCTCACTCGATCTAACATTTAAAGAGTTTGAACTTCTGAAATACCTCGCACAACACCCAGGCCGCGTATTTACTCGCGCGCAATTGTTGCAAGAAATTTGGGGATACGACTACTTCGGTGGCACACGCACCGTCGACGTACACATCCGTCGCCTGCGTTCCAAGCTCGGTCCAGAATTTGAAGCAATTATCGGAACAGTTCGTAACGTTGGTTATCGCTTCACTCTTCCTAACGGTGGCAAAGAGAGCCCAATATCTGAGCGGGTCTAACCACCATGCGCCATATCCTTAAGATCCACCGCTCATTAACCGATCCCCTTCCAACTTCTAAACGCGAATATCAACTTCGCACCTTTGATCCTGCAAAAGATAAAGAACGTTGGCTTGCACTAAATAACAAGATATTTGCCCACCACCCAGATCAAGGCAATTGGGTGATGCAAGATCTAGAAAACCGCATGGCCGAAAACTGGTTTGATCCCGCAGGCTTCTTCCTCGCAGTAAAAGGCGAAGAACTAGTTGGTTTTTGCTGGACCAAGATTCATCAAGACTTTGTAAATCAAGAGCCAGTTGGCGAACTCTATGTAGTCGGCGTTGACCCCGATCACGCCCATCAAGGCATTGGCCGCGCCGTTTCTGTTGCAGCCATTAATTACCTAGTTGCAAAAGGCCTCAAGCACTCAATGCTTTATGTTGATGCCGATAACGAAAAGGGTTTAGCGCTTTATACAAGCCTTGGCTTTAACTAAGCCTTCTTCTTAAATCCGGCCGGACACTTAGGTGACACAGCGCTTACCTTCTTTGTTGCTTTGCCTTTAATGCAGGTGATGGTGGATTTCTTCATTACTGGAGCTGTCGATATCTGCGGTGCTGGTTCTGCACTTGGTATTGGCGCAGGTGCGACCGCATTTGCATCCTGAGTGAGCTTAACTTTCAAAGTTGGTGACGAGAAT
>JBIIRS010000056.1:0-6983 GCA_044341425.1 Candidatus Planktophila sp.
GACGCGCTTGGCGGTTCGCTGCGGATCGGTGGTAATTAGCGCCCTTACTTCAACAGTGCTTTGGAAGAAATTAGCAACCGCACTTGATTCCAGACTCTGTTGGCGCATCGACATAACAACTGAACCCAAGGTCAGGGCAATTACCAGAACAATTACACGTTGTTTCTTCTGTGAGAGTGCCAACAGAGCAAAGCAGATAGCGCCGAGAGAAATTCGCCACGGCGCCATCCAACTTTGCGTAAGTGCACCAACCCAAACCGCGCCTCCTAAAGCTAAGGCGCGGTAATCAATTAGACGCGTAACTTCTCTTTAAATTGCCCGTACTTTGCAGTTCCTATGCCCGAGACCTTTAAGAGATCTTCAACTGTTAAGAACGGACCATTGATTTTTCGATAAGCAACGATGCGCGCGGCAAGTACTGGGCCGATTCCATCAAGTGTTTCGAGCTCTTTTGCGCTGGCGCGATTTAGCGAGATTGGGCCAGTTACCTTCGCCTTGGCGCGCTGTGGTGATACGCGCGCTGTACCGCCGCCTTTCTGGGGCGGATATATGTAAACCTGTTCGCCATCTTTAATGATGCGCGCCAGATTTATATCTGAAACATCAGCGCCCTTTACCGTATCGCCGGCCGCCTTTATCGCATCAATTACTCGCGAATTAATTGGCAGTGAGTAAACGCCAGGATTTGCAACGGCGCCTGCAACATCAACGGTTACCTGTGCAACGCTTTCGACCATAGTTAATTCGGGTGCTACAACTTCGATTTCCTGTGATGTACCACGAACTACAAAGAAGGCAGATGTTGCGACAACAATTGCAGAAAGCGCGAGCAGTGAGCGTTTCTGGGGTGAGGTGAAGGAGATATGGCTCCACCAGGAGCGAAAGTTTTCAAGTATGGAATTCATGGCCCAGATTGTGCAGGGCTTTAACTTTTCTCCGTTAAGAAGTTAATTGGGCTGTGGCTAAATAACGATATTGACGATCTTTGGTGCGCGCGCAATAACTTTCTTTGGCGTTGCTCCGTTTAGCTCTGCAGCAATTGTTGGGTGGGCAAGCGCCAACGCTTCGATCTCGGCATCGGTAATAGTTGGTGGAACTTCGATGCGTTCTTTGATCTTGCCGTTAATCTGGATAACGGCTTCCACAGCATCTGCGACCAATAGTTTTTCATCCACAACTGGCCATCCGGCAGTTGCAATCGCTGGCTGATGGCCTAGGCGATCCCACATCTCCTCAGCGGTAAATGGAGCAACAAGTGAGAGCATGATCGCAATTGCTTCAACGGCTTCGCGCACTGCAGGATCTGCCGCTCCTGGTCCTGAATCAATCGCCTTACGCGTTGCATTTACCAATTCCATAACGCGCGCAATGGCAACGTTAAAGCGGAATGATTCAACGGCAAATGCGGCATCGTGCAACGCTTTATGGGTTGCTTTACGAAGTGCAATATCGCCAGTTGCGAAGTCAACGCCCGGCTTTGATGTGACATCGCCCGATAAACGCCAAGCGCGACTTAAGAATTTAACTGAACCAGATGGTGAAACATCAGACCAATCGACATCATCTTCAGGTGGGCCTGAGAAGACCATTGATAAACGGATCGCATCTACGCCGTGGTTTTCAAGTTCATCCGAGAGACGAACCAAGTTGCCACGCGATTTCGACATCGCAGAGCCATCCATAACAACCATGCCTTGATTTAGCAGGCGGGTAAATGGTTCGGTGAAGCCGAGCATTCCGATGTCATGTAAAACTTTTGTGAAGAAGCGTGAATAAAGCAGGTGCAAGATTGCGTGGGTTACTCCACCAACGTATTGATCAACTGGCAACCAAGTATCGATATCTGCGCGTGAGAATGGTTCGTTATGATTTGTGGAAGATGGATAACGCAAGAAGTACCAAGAAGAATCTACGAAGGTATCCATAGTGTCGGTATCGCGAAGCGCTGCTGCGCCACACTTTGGACAAGCGGTATTTACCCAATCTGTTGCTGCAGCAAGTGGTGATTGTCCCTTTGGCTTTAGATCAAGACCTTTAGCATCAGGAAGAGTAAGTGGCAGTTGATCTGCCGGAACTGGTACTTCGCCACACTTTTCGCAGTGAACGATTGGAATAGGTGTGCCCCAGTAACGCTGACGTGAAACCAGCCAATCACGTAGACGGTAGTTACGCGCTGATTTTCCGAGTCCATCTGCTTCCAACTGCTTATTGATTGCAGTGATCGCATCTGTTTTGTTAAGACCATCAAGTGAGCCTGAATTAATCAGCTTTCCATCGCCAGTTGTGGCAACGCCTGAAACGCTGGGATCCTCTTCATCGCTCTGCACAACAACGCGCACTGGAAGTTTCATGGCGCGGGCAAAATCTAAGTCGCGTTGATCGTGTGCCGGAACGGCCATGATTGCGCCAGTTCCGTAATCAGCTAAAACATAATCAGATGCCCAGATCGGTAACTTCTCACCATTTACTGGGTTGATTGCATAACGCTGCAAGAAGACACCGCTCTTTGGGCGATCTGTTGCTAAGCGATCGATATCAGAGGCAGCCTTTACAGATTCAAGATAAGTTTTAAATTCAGCTTCAGCAGGTGTGCCGCTAGCAAGTTCTGCCGCAAGCTCAGAGTCAACAGCAACGACCATAAAGGTTGCGCCGTACAAAGTATCTGGGCGGGTTGTGTAGATCGTTACTGGCTCAGTGCGGCCTTCAATAACGAAGTTCACGTTGGCGCCTTGTGAGCGACCGATCCAGTTGCGCTGCATCGTAAGGACTTTATCTGGCCACTTACCTTCGAGCTCTTTCATATCATCGAGCAAACGATCTGCGTAATCAGTGATCTTGAAATACCACTGATTTAACTTCTTCTTGGTTACTGCAGTGTCGCAACGTTCGCAGAGCCCCGCAACAACTTGCTCATTGGCAAGAACTGTCTGACATCCTGGACACCAGTTAACGGCGCTATCTTTACGGTAAGCAAGGCCGCGCTTATGAAGTTCGATAAATAACCATTGGTTCCATTTGTAATACTCAGGATCGCAAGTGTTAAAGACGCGATCCCAATCGAAAGAACAGGCATAGCGACGCATCGATGCTTTCTGCGTTGCAATGTTTTCGTAAGTCCAGATACGGGGATCTTCATTGCGCTTAATAGCAGCGTTTTCAGCTGGTAGACCGAAGGCATCCCAACCGATTGGGTGCATTACGTTAAAACCTTTTTGGATCCAGTAACGCGCGATTACATCGCCTAGTGCATATGCCTCGGCATGGCCCATATGTAGATCACCGGATGGATACGGAAACATATCCAAGACATATTTCTTAGGGCGCTTATCATCGGCGCGACCTGATTTAAATGGCTCTAACTTGTCCCAAACTGGAAGCCACTTTTCCTGCACATAGGCGAAGTCATACGCAGCATGCGTTTGTTCATCGCGTGGAGTGGTCATTAACTTAGTTTATCGGGCTTTAGCCCCAAGTAACGCCAGTCAGTTCTTCGCTAACGCTCCATAATTGTGCAGCTAACTGTTGATCGTATGCAATTGCAGCGGCGCGGGTGAGTTTGGGATTACCACGCATCTCCATAAATCCATCAGGTCCAATATATGAGGCGCCATATAGCCCCGGATAAGTTGCAGCGCAGAGCGTTGGTAGTGCGCCACGTCCGGCGCTCTGTGCAAATATCGCATTGGCAAGTGCGCCAGCGCGATCTTGTACAGATGCTCCACTAATTAAATTGGTTGCGGCATAGCCTGGGTGAGCAGCAACTGCTTCGATGTTCCAGCCATTTCGATTGCTGCGACGTTCGAATTCGTGGATGAAAAGTAAGTTAGCAAGTTTGCTTAAGGCATATGCCGACCAAGGGTTATAGGAGCCAATTCCGCGGGCACGATTGCGCAGCTCATCTGAGGTAATTCCAGAGATGCGGGCTGCGCGATGCATCTGTGATGAAACAGCAACAACTCGCTGTGTCACCTTCTCGCGAAGTAAACCAGCTAGCGCAAAGTGGCCTAAGTGATTGGTACCCATCTGCAATTCAAAACCATCTTTAGTTAGCGAAAATGGCGTGGCCATAACGCCAGCGTTAAGAATTAAGACATCAATAGGCTTGTTAAATTCCTGGGCAAATTTCTTAACTGATGCCAGATCTGCTAAATCAAGGAGTTTGAAGTCAACGCGTTCTTTAGCGATTTCGGCGACAACGGCAGCGCCTTTGGCAGCATCGCGAGCGGTGATTGTTACATGCGCACCTGCGCGAGCAAGTTCAAGGGCAGCCTCTTTACCGATACCGCTGGTGCCACCTGTGATTAAAAATGTTTTGCCTGTTAGATCACCAATGTCTGATGCGTTCCAGCCACGTGGAATTGTGGTGACGATAGACATTTACTTTCCGATCTTTTTCATTTAACTTAAATTTTGAAATAACTTGAGTGGAGATAAGGGGATTCGAACCCCTGACCTCTTCCATGCCATGGAAGCGCGCTACCAACTGCGCCATATCCCCGTGCTGTACGAGAGGGTAACTCTAGCGCACGTGATCTGGCACATCAGCGCCAGATTCTTCACCGAATACTGGCTCCAAGATAGAGCCGGCGTTATGTTCGGCTAAATGCCAACCCTTAGGGCTAGTTTGCAAAATAGACCAGCGAGCATTTGAAAGCCCGCCGATCTTTCCCCAATGCGCCATCGGTAGATGTAGATAATGGCCAATTAAGCAACGTGCAGTACCACCGTGAGTTGCAACAACAATTAACTGATTCTCTTTATCGCCTAGAAACTCATCGAGCGCTGCACTTGCGCGGGCTGCAACTTGAGTGCGGCTCTCGCCAATAGTTCCTGCAGGGTTATCGTTGCCATCGATCCAGCGAACAAAGTTTTCTAAATCTGCCGCGCGATTTTCCGCACCGGTCTTCCCTTCCCAGTGTCCTCCATTGGTTTCACGTAAACGTTCATCAACTAGTACTTCCATATTCACGATCTCGCTAAGTTTTGATGCGGTAACGCGTGCGCGTGAAAGATCGCTACTTAAAATTGCAGTCGGTTCCATTCCGGCAATAATCGGTGCGGCAAGCTGTGCTTGATAAATTCCAACGCTATTTAACTCAATATCAGAGTGCCCCTGAAAACGGTTTACAACGTTCCAATCTGTCTGGCCATGGCGCCAGAGCAGAATACGATTGTTCTTACCTGCCATCTGCCACAGTTTCCTTTACGACATCGAGTTCAATTGTTGGGCAATCATTCCAGAGGCGATCGAGCATGTAATAACGGCGGAGTTCGCTACTTTGGATATGTACAACTAGATCAGAATAATCGAGCAAGACCCATTCGTCGGTACCTTCACGGCGCGCTGGCTTTTCACCGATCAGACGGAGTTTTTCTTCAACCTCATCTGCAATGGCATCGACTTGGCGAATATTTGCACCAGTAACGATGAGAAATACTTCAGAGAGAACCATCTGATCTGAAAGATCAATGGCGATCATCTCTGTGCCAAATTTTTCGGCAGCAGCGCGAGCTGCTACTTGAGTTAACTCAGTTACGCTCTTACTTGCGGGCATAGAGGTTGTGCTCCTTTATATAAGCGGCTACATGTGGTGAAATGCTTTCGCTTTCACCGCCACGTATCGCAGTTGCCGATACGTTGAGCGCGTTGATATCCAAGTTCGGCGAACCTGGAAAGTCTGGGCGATCGATAACAATGAAGTCGACCATATCCTGTAATTCTTTACTGCGATGCCAATCTTCTATCTTGCTAAAGGCATCTGTGCCTAAAATCAAAAGTATTTGATCTCCCGGATAAGTCTGGGCAACTGCTTCGACGGTATCGATGCTGTAGCTCGGGCCGGATCGCAGGATTTCAATCGGATTTACTTCTACGCGGCTAGCAATCTCAGGCGCTAAATCCTTTAACGCCGCTTGGCACATTGCGCGACGATCGGATCCTGCTGCAACGGGTTCTTGATCTCGCAAACGGGGCTCTCCTGCTGGAACCAATAAAATTCGATCTGCTATCTCGCGAGTTAAAAGTTCGGTAATGACGTGAAGATGACCTATATGAATAGGGTCAAATGTTCCGCCGTAGATAGCGATCTTTGCCAAATGAAATTTCCCTAGTGAGAAAAATTATTGATCTAGACGAAGTACTAGATAGAGACAGATTACAAAGACGATAAAGGTGCCGACGCCGAAAGCCACTGGTGATGCTGGAAGTTCGCGTGCGTATTCAGATGCGAGGTTGATCATGGGTACAGACTACCCCTGCCCCTCTAGTAACTCTAAAAAGCGCGCCTCATCGATGATGGTGACGCCGAGTTCTTGGGCCTTGGCCAACTTGGAACCAGGATCTGTGCCGACCAAGACATAATCTGTTTTCTTAGAGACCGAACTTGCAGGTTTTCCACCGTGGGCAGTAATTGTTTCGGCGATTGAATCGCGTGTGAATTTCTCCAGCCCGCCAGTAACAACAAAGGTAAGCCCTGCCAACGTTTGCGGAAGATCAGCGGTTGCTTGCGCCTGCATTAATACGCCGGCCTTCTCCCATTTCTTAATAATGTCGCGGTGCCAATCAACGGCAAACCATTCGATGATTGATTGGGCGATAGTTTCTCCAACGCCATCAATGTCAGCAAGTTCTTGCGCATTTGCCTTAGCGATCGCGTGCATATCGCCAAAGGTGTTTGCTAAAGCTTGTGCAGCCGTTGGTCCTACATGGCGAATAGATAGCGCAACGATTACCCGCCAAAGGGGACGAGACTTAGCTTCTTCCAGCGCCGCCATTAACTTTTCAATATTCTTTCCCGCGCTGCCATCTTTCTTGGTAAAGAATTCTGAAGCCATTAACTTATCCGTGGTTAAAGCAAATAGATCTGATTCATCAACGATGATCACATCGGTTAACAACGCGTTTGCTGCTTCATAGCCCATCACATCAATATCAAGTGCGGCGCGTGAGCCGATGTAGTAAATGCGCTCACGTAACTGCGCTG
>JBIIRS010000057.1:0-6899 GCA_044341425.1 Candidatus Planktophila sp.
AAGATCAAGGGACTTGAGCAAGGATTCTTTAGCAAATTTAGAGATGCCTTCGGTCGCTAATGCTTAGCCTCTTCTTCGTTGCCGATCTTCCTACAACGGTAGGAAGTACTTACCAATTCGGGGGAGATGAAGCAGCGCATGCAATTCGCGTACTGCGCACTCAGGTTGGAGATTCCCTTGCCTTATCCAGCGGGCAAGGTGGCTGGTCGGTTGTAAAGGTATTGACCGTGGGTAAGAAAGATATGACGGTGCAGGTCTTATCAACTGGGTTTGAAGATAAGTTGTCTGTTGAACTACATGTTGCACAAGCGCTCACCAAAGGCGATCGCATCAAAGAATCGATCGAGTTAAACACTGCAGGTGGCGCTGATGTGATTCTGCTTTGGGCTGCGGCGCGTTCGATAGGCAAAGGATCTCCAGATTTAATGCAGAAATTAGCGACCACTGCGCGCGAGGCCAGTAAGCAAACGCGTCGTAATCGAATTCCCTTTGTGATGGGCGTATTAGATGCCGCAAAGATTGCCGCAGAAATTCCAAATTATGATCTGGTTATTGTTTTACACGAAGGTGCACAACGTAAATTCACTGAAGTTATTAAACCTGGTGCTCAGAAAGTTCTAGTTATCGTCGGCCCAGAAGGTGGGCTAACCGATGAAGAAGTCGCGCTCTTTACCAAAGCTGGTGCGCAAGTTGCGCTACTTGGTCGCCCGATATTTCGTTCAGCCCATGCCGGAATGGCGGCGTTATCAGGCTTAAACGCTGCGCTGAGAATTTGGTAAAGGTATAGTCGCACTTATGGCACTTGATCCAAATTGCATCTTCTGCAAAATTATTGAGGGACAAATTCCTGCCGAGATTGTTTATCGCAGCGAAAACGTTGTCGCATTTAACGATTTAAATCCGCAAGCGCCAACTCACGTGCTTCTGATTCCAACGATTCATACTGAAAATGCAGCAGGCCTTGCCAAGATGTCACCAACGATCACCGCAGACCTTTTCACCGCAGCCGCCCACATCGCCGCCGAACGCGAGCTAGATGGCTACCGCACCGTCTTTAACACCGGTGCAGATGCTGGGCAGACCGTCTTTCACGCTCATCTACATCTGCTGGGCGGGCGTGGGCTCGCTTGGCCACCCGGTTAAAAGTAGTATCAGCGATATATGGAACGCACTTTACTAACCGTCCCACCAGCGATTCCGATGGTCTCACTCATCGGAGCAAACGATGCCAACTTACGAGCGATCGAAGCGGCTTTCCCAAGCGTTAACATCACAGTTCGCAGTAATGAGATCACGCTACGCGGACCACATATTGATTGCCTAGCAATTGAAAAGTTATTTGCCGAGATGTCCCTGGTTATTCGCTCTGGTCAATCTCTAACAGTTGATGCCGTTGCGCGCAGTATCGCAATGCTCGGCCAAGAACCAGCTGAAAGCCCAGCTGAAGTTTTGTCGCTAAATATTGTCTCTAATCGTGGTCGCACCATCAGACCAAAGACGGCAAATCAGAAGCGCTATGTAGATGCAATTGAAGATAACACCATCACCTTTGGAATTGGTCCTGCAGGTACTGGAAAGACATATTTAGCGATGGCCAAGGCAGTTGCTGCTTTGCAAGCTAAGAAAGTAAATCGAATTGTATTAACGCGCCCTGCGGTTGAAGCTGGTGAAAGTCTAGGTTTTCTTCCAGGAACGCTGAGCGAGAAGATCGACCCGTATCTTCGCCCACTCTTTGATGCACTTCACGACATGATCGATGTTGATTCGATTCCACGTTTGATTCAAACCGGAGTTATTGAAGTTGCACCGCTTGCCTATATGCGCGGTCGCACGCTAAACGACTCTTTTATTATCTTGGATGAAGCGCAGAACACCACGCCAGAGCAGATGAAGATGTTCTTAACTCGTTTGGGCTTTGGTTCAAAGATGGTCGTAACTGGCGATGTGACACAGGTAGATCTTCCAAATGGGGCCAAATCAGGGCTACGCGTAATCTCCGACATCTTGCAAGATATCGATGACATCGCATTCTTAGAGCTAACTGCTGAAGATGTTGTGCGCCACCGTTTGATCGGCGATATCGTCAAGGCTTACGAGAAATTTGATGCGGCAAAGGCTGCACCTCGTAATATCCGAAACTCCTAATTTAAATTCACTTATGACTATAGAAATCACCAATAAATCTGGAGAACTTGTGCCCACAGATCAAGTGCGTGCGCTTTTAACAATGAGCCTGGCTCAGTTAAAGCTAAACCCAGAATGCGAAGTAAACTTAGTTTTCGTAGATGAGAACGAGATGACTGAGCTACATATCAAGTGGATGGATGAACCAGGCCCTACTGATGTACTTTCTTTCCCGATGGATATGCCCGAAAACCCAAACGATGCAGTGACCTTAGGAGATATCGTGATTGCACCAACCGTGGCTGCGCGCCAGGCAGCAACTGCCGGACACTCAGCTGTGCACGAGATTTATATCTTGGCAGCGCACGGCCTGTTACATATCTTGGGATATGACCATGCCAATAAGGAAGATGAAAAAGTTATGTTCGCCCTACAAGAAGATCTAGTTAAGAATTGGCAGGCAAGTGCATGACTATCGCAAATATCAGCGCCATCGTTGCTCTAATTGCATTTGCAGGCTTTTTAGCCGCATCTGAATCAGCGCTCTCCTCAATTTCGCGTATCTTGATCGAAGAGCTCGAGAGTAAGCGCGGGGGACACCTTTTAAAGAAGTACTCACAACATCCCTCACGCTATTTAAATGTCCTGTTGCTGGTCCGCAAGATCTGCGAATTTACTGCAGCAGCACTCTTAGCGGTTGCGCTATTGCGCGAATACTCATCCGCGCAAGCGATGATTGCAACTGTTGTCATTATGGTTGTGCTCTCATACGTAGTCGTTGGCGTTGGTCCGCGCACCTTGGGTCGCCAGCAACCACATAAATGGGCGCGCGCCGGAATATCTGTCGCTTACTTCTTAGCCTTTATCTTGGGACCTGTAACAAACTTGCTTATTGCAATCGGTAACGCACTTACTCCAGGTAAGGGTTTCCGTGGCGGACCATTTACCAATGAAGCAGAGCTTCGCGATCTAGTAGATCAAGCGCACGAGCGCGGCTTAGTGGAATCAGATGAACACGAGATGATCCACTCGGTATTTGAACTTGGCGACACCTTGGTGCGCGAACTCATGGTTCACCGCACAGATATGGTCTGGATCGAAGGCGATAAGACCTTGCGCCAAGCGCTCTCGCTGGCACTTCGCAGCGGTTATTCACGCGTTCCAGTAGTCGGTGAAAACCTCGACAAGATTATCGGTATTGCCTATGTTAAAGATTTAGCAAAGCGCGCACTTGATCACCACGATGCCGAGACGACTGAAAAAGTTGAACAACATATGCGCCCTGCTGTCTTTGTTCCTGAGATCAAGATCGCAGCCGAACTTCTGAAAGAGATGCAGCGCGATCAGATCCACTTAGCGATAGTCGTTGACGAGTACGGCGGAACCGCCGGCATCATTACCATCGAAGACATCATTGAAGAGATCGTTGGCGAGATCACCGACGAATTTGATGATGGCGAAGAAGCCTTTACTTGGATCAACGAAAATAAAGCGCGCGCTAAAGCCACGCTCCATATTGAAGATCTTGCCGATGAGTTAAAGATCGAGATCGAGAAAGAAGATTTCGAAGATGTCGACACTATTGGTGGCTTGATGGCGCAGAAACTTGGGCGCGTTCCAATCGCGGGCAGCACCATTTCTATGCTCGGTTGGTCGATTACATCCGAGCGTCCAGTTGGTCGCCGCCGTAAAATAAGTTCGGTAATTATTGAACGCATTAAAGATGGCGAGATTGATGAACATGAGTAATTCGGATTCCGCTAACCTCTTTGAGAATTCAGAAGATCAAAAGTTAGCAACTCTTGCTACATCAACCTTGGCACGTTCTGGTGCAAAGCAAGCAGCAGCGCTGCGCGATACAACAGGGCGTACCTATGTTGCAATCAATGTGGAATCTCCTGAGTTAAGCCTTGATGCAGTTGAAGCGGTATTTGTTGTCGCCTTGGCATCACAGATTTCTGGAATTGAAGGCGTTGTTTATGCAGGTTTGCCTGGCGCCAAAGTTGCGGTAATTAAGGAACATTCAGCGCAAGCAACGCTCTTTCATATCGATGCAAGTGGAAGTGTGACAAGGGCGTAAGATAGCCCAATGCGTATTGTTCGCTTCTCACCAGGTCCTGAATCAGGTTTAGGTACCGACCCGCTCTTTGGCATCCTCGAAGACGACAATCAGATCAGCGTTATCTCAGGCGATCCGATCTATCACGGGGTCACCAAGACAGCGGCAAAAGTTGAGCTAACTAAGGTGCGCCTGCTCGCCCCAGTTATTCCGCGTAGCAAGATCGTTGCAGTTGGAAAGAACTATGCCGATCATGCAAAAGAGATGGGCTCAGAAGTTCCGAAAGAACCAATAATCTTCTTGAAACCAAATACCTCAGTAATTGGCCCAGGAGACACAATTGTCTGGCCCGCTATGGCGCCAACTATTGATTACGAAGCAGAACTTGCTGTTGTTATCGGTCGCGTCTGTAAAGATGTTCCAAAAGAGCGCGTCCATGAAGTTATCTACGGTTACACCTTGGCTAACGATGTTACTTGCCGCGAACTACAGAAGAGCGATGGCCAGTGGGCGCGTGCTAAAGGCTTTGATACCTTCTGCCCAATCGGTCCTTGGATCGAAACTGATTTCGTACCGGGCACACAACGAATATTTTCGGAAGTAAATGGCGAGATACGCCAGGATGCAACCCTTGATCAGATGATCTTTAGCGTCAGCGACATTGTGGTCTTTGTTTCACAGATCATGACTTTATTGCCGGGCGATGTAATTATCACGGGAACCCCAGCAGGAATTGGACCGCTCATCGAACGTGGCAACGTCGTTGTCGGAATCGATGGACTTGGCCAACTAACAAATAAGGTGAGTGCAAAACCGTGAGTACTAATACAACTGCTAAAAAGGTAAAGGTACGTTTTGCACCTTCACCAACTGGCGACCTACACGTTGGAAATATCCGGACCGCCCTCTTTGATTGGGCTTACGCTCGCCACACTGGCGGCACATTCTTATTCCGTATCGAAGATACCGATACAACGCGCGTTACCGATGAATACATTCAGGCGGCAATCGATACTCTGAAATGGCTCGGACTAAATTGGGATGAGGGCCCAGAAGTCGGTGGCGAAAACGGCCCTTACCTACAATCACAGCGTTTAGATATCTACGCACATTGGGCACAGAAGTTTTTAGATCAGAAAGATGCCTATCACTGCTATTGCTCACCGGATGAGTTAGAGGCTGTACGCGAAGCACAACGCGCTGCCAATGTGGCACCTGGTTACAACGGCCACTGTCGCGAGCTAACCATTGATCAAATAGCAGCCTATAAAGCACAGGGACGTGAAGCAGTAGTCCGTATGCGCATGCCAGATGGCTCAACTACATTTACCGACGAGATCCGTGGCGAAGTTACCTTCGATCACAAATTTGTACCTGACTTTGTTCTAGTTCGTGCCGATGGTTCACCGCTCTACACGTTGGCTGTTGCAGTTGATGATATTTTGATGAAGGTCACCCACGTACTGCGCGGCGAAGATCTTCTCTCCTCAACGCCACGACAGATCCGCGTTTATCAGGCGATGGGCGTTGCTATTGAAGATTACCCAGTCTTTGCCCACCTGCCATTCGTTATGGGACAAGACAATGCCAAGCTTTCTAAGCGCAACGGTGAAGTATCTATCGCTTGGTATCGCGAACAAGGTTATTTACCAGAGGCGATCTGTAATTACCTTGCGCTACTTGGATGGTCACCCGGTGATGATCGCGAAAATGTCACGATGGCCGAACTCTGCGAACTATTTACCGTAGATAAGGTGCATTCATCACCTGCCCGCTTTGATATGAAGAAGCTAGAGGCGATCAACGGGGACAAGATCCGTGCGCTTACTCTCGATGATTTCTTAAAGTGGTCACTGCCATTCTTGACTAAGGCAAATGTCATTACCGGTACTGATGCTGAAATCGCACTTGTTAAGCAGGCGCTACCGCTGATCCAAGAGCGCATCGTTAAGTTAGATGAAGTTCCTGCAATGTTGCGCTTCTTATTTGTTAAAGATTTCAAAGTTGAGGAAGCATCACTTCCTAAGGTGACCGATAGCGCATCTAAGGATGTACTAAAGCGTTCGCTCGCTGAGCTAACACCACTTACAACTTGGAACCACGAAAGCATTGAAGCCGCGCTTCGCACATCGCTTATCGAAGAGCTGGGGCTTAAGCCACGTATTGCATTTGGCGCAGTTCGTATCGCAACAACCGGCAGCACTATTTCGCCACCGCTCTTTGAGTCGATGGAGTTACTCGGAAAAGATGCCTGTCTTGCGCGAATTTCCGCGGCGATAGCGCTTTAAATTTTGGGGTATTCTTACCCCTGTTGTAATGGGGTATGGGGTAATTGGCAGCCCTGCTGATTCTGGTTCAGTAAGTCTAGGTTCGAGTCCTGGTACCCCAGCGCAGTACCTAAAGCAGTTAAAGCAGTAACAGCAGTAAAGAAATGTACTAGGGCCCCGTCGTCTAGCGGCCTAGGACTCTGGCTTCTCAAGTCAGCTACGAGGGTTCGAATCCCTTCGGGGCTACCAACTGTGACTGCCTAGGCCACCATCGAAGTCGTAAGTACTTCCGGTGGCCCAGGCATTTGCATCAGATAATAAAAATTCAGTAACTCCAACAACTTCACTTGCGGTCGCATAACGCGCTAAAGGTGTCGCAGCCTTCCAAGCAGCAACGCCTTCTGGCCAGGCCTGATCAATTCCATCGCGACCTATTAAACCGAGTCGCA
>JBIIRS010000058.1:0-6897 GCA_044341425.1 Candidatus Planktophila sp.
CATTTTCAACTGCACGAAAGGATGGAAAGTTACCGGCCTCTCTAAAAAACATCTATCGCGAACTAGCCGATGATTTTGGGGTTGCCCTTCCAACTTCAGGAGACCTATCTCCATGGTGCAAACAAGGTGTAGTACTTTTAAATCGAACCCTTACATGTGCAGAGGGCGCGAGCAATTCTCACAAAGATATTGGTTGGAGAGATTTTACGGAGCAGGTTGTATCTATTTTGGCCCAACAAGGCGTAGTTGCAATTCTTTGGGGCAAGAGCGCACAAGAGGTTGAAGACCGTTTTCCGAAATCTGATTGCATAACTTCAGCTCATCCAAGCCCGCTCTCTGCACATCGCGGATTCTTTGGATCAAAGCCATTTAGTAGGGCCAATCAGGCGTTGCTAGCTAAAGGTTTGGAGCCCATCGACTGGCATTTATAAAAGGCGGAGATTAGAAAAGCCCCGGTTAATTTCAACCGGGGCTTTTCTTCTTTATAACTAGTTACTTATCCGACCCAAGTATTAATTGGTGAAGATAAGAAGTAGATCATAAATAGGCCAGAGACCAAAAGAAGCAGCGGATGTACTTCTTTTCGTCGTCCTTGCATGTAGCGAATAACCACGTGAGTTACAAAGCCGGCTCCGATACCTACTGAGATGTTGTAGGTAAAAGGCATCAAGATGATTGTTAGAAACGCTGGAATTGCGATTCCATAATCATCCCAATCGATTGCTTTGATCTGAGTCATCATCATGAAGCCAACGATGATGAGCGCAGGAGTAGCAGCCTCATAAGGAATGATCGCTACGAGCGGTGCCAAGAATGTTGTAAGCAGGAAGCAAAGTCCTGTTACGACGGAGGCGAGACCGGTTCGTGCGCCTTCGCCAACACCGGATGCAGATTCGATGTAGCTGGTGTTGGACGAGATACTTCCAGCTCCACCTGCAACAGCAGCTAGTGAGTCAACGAGAAGAATGCGATCGTTATTTGGAACATTTCCATCCTTATCGATAAGACCAGATTCATGTCCAATTGCTGTGACTGTTCCGACTGTGTCAAAGAAGTCTGATAGCAAGAGGGTGAAGATCAAGAGAATTACAGTGACAAGTGGAAGCCGGTCGAATGAGCCGAGAAGATTGAAATCACCGAAGAGGCTGAAATCTGGGGTTGCGGCTATCTTTTCAGGAACGGCAGGAACGTTTAGGTTCCAGCCCTTTGGATTAACATCACCTGTTGCACCGTTAAAGAGAGGTCCGATCTTAAGAGTTGTCTCAATAATTACCGCAGCGATCGTAGCCACGATTATTCCGATAAGTATCGCGCCCTTTACCTTCTTAACCATCAGGCCAATAGTAAGGAAGAGTCCAAGTGCGAAGACCAAGACTGGCCAACCAACAAGTGTTCCACCATCTCCAAGGGTTACAGGTACTGGACCCGCACCAGTGCGACGAACGAATCCAGCATCGACTAGACCAATTAGCGCGATAAATAAACCAATACCGACTGAGATTGCAATCTTTAATTGCGCCGGTACCGCTTTAAATACTGCGGTTCTAAATCCAGTGAGAACCAAGATAGTAATGATTATGCCTTCGATTACAACAAGTCCCATTGCATCTGCCCAAGTCATTTGCGATGCGATACCTACGGCAACGAAAGTGTTAAGGCCAAGACCTGTTGCAAGGGCGAGAGGATAATTTCCGACAACGCCCATAAGGATCGTTAGTACGCCGGCCATTAACGCAGTCATCGCAGCAACTAGTGCGAGATTAGGGGCATCTCCGCCGCCGATATATTTTCCATCAGCATCTTTTGCAAGACCGATGATTAGTGGATTGAGTGCGACTATGTATGCCATGGTGAAGAAGGTGACGATGCCGCCGCGAACTTCCCGAGCTACAGTGGAGCCACGTTCCGATATTTTGAAATAGCTATCGAGCATGACGAACCTTTCTAATTTTGTTAACGGGGGTGTTTGCGACCCCGTGTGAAATGACGGCTCACAGACCGAGGGATAGGAGGATCTAAACCTAGAATCGGGGTTACTTTGAGGTTAGACGCGCGACAATTCCGAAAGAAATCGCTACCGATTGCCCGATTAAGAGGGCAAAGAGCGCGGTACCAAGACCAACCTGGCCTCCGAGTAGAGCGCCCACGATTAATACCGTTACTTCGATTCCCATGCGGACCCGTCCGACGCGAACGCCGGTACGTTGATGAATTCCCGTCATTGCGCCATCGCGTGGACCAGGACCAAGACCGCAAGTTATATATAACGCCGATCCAAGTCCAACCAGTGCGATTCCGAATAGAGCGGAAGCAACTCCACCGATTAAAGTTTGCTGTAGCGGGAAGACCGACACTCCGAACTCAATCGCTGCAGAGATAATCACAATGTTGGAGAGGGTTCCAAAACCTGGTTTTTCACGTAGTGGAATCCAGATAAGCAGAACGAAGCATCCGGTAGCGAAGGTTGCCCATCCGAGCGAAAGTCCAGTCTTTAAACTAAGACCTTGAGCAAAGACTGTCCATGGGGCATTTCCTAGATTCGATTGAACAACTAGCGCATCTCCCAAGCCGAAGATCGCTAATCCAAAGAACAGTATTAATACGCGAGAGAAGGAGAGATCCCATCGCGAATTAGCGCGCCATGGAGTGATCGGTACGGTCTTATGCGGTTTTAGGAAAGCGGAGAACCTACTCATAAAACTCATTTTGAGAGTTTAACGCAAATTTTCATCTGGCAAGGCCGTATCCTAGATAGATGTTTGTAGGCCTCGGCACCTTGATAAATATCACCACAATTATCGGGGGAGCGGCGATTGGCGTTCTTGTTGGAACGCGAATGTTGGCGCGAACCAGAATACTGATCACAGAAGTACTTGGTCTTATAACAATCCTTGGAGCAGTTAGCGCTTTAGCTCCAATGTGGAGCGATCGTTACATAGCTTCCATTCCTAAGGGTTGGACACTATTAGCAATTTTAGGATCACTGCTAATCGGTGGCGGTATTGGTTCAGCTCTTTCTCTTGAATCGAAACTCGAAGGATTGGGCGAGAAGTTACGAGTTAAATTTAGAGCGCATAAAGAGAGTACCTTCATAGAGGGATTCGTTTCAGCAGCGCTTTTATTTGCAATAGGACCGCTGGCGATTCTTGGATCAATAAGTGATGGCATGTCCACCGGTATAGATCAGTTACTTCTTAAATCAAGCCTCGACTTTTTCGCGGCGATAGCTTTTGCTGCGAGTTTAGGCTGGGGAGTTGCGGTTTCGGCGATTCCAGTGGGTATCTATCAAGGAATTTGGACAGTGATCGGGCTCGGGCTGGGGAGCATCCTTGAGGGTTATCAAGTTGATGCAATGACCATCACGGGGGGAGTGATGTTGGTCTGTATTGGTCTGCGACTTCTCAAGATCAAAGATATTGCTGTGGGCAATTTACTTCCGGCGCTTTTTATAGCGCCCATCTTTGTTCTTGTTCTTAACAACTTCCTATAGGGATTATTCCTAAGGATATTTAGAAAGTTGTTGCGTCAATTACGAAGCGATACTTAACATCGCTCGCAACTGTGCGTTCGTAGGCTTCATTGATGTAATCAGCTTTGATCACTTCGACATCACTCACAATGTTGTGCTTTCCGCAGAAATCAAGCATCTCCTGCATCTCTGGGATGCCACCAATCATTGATCCAGAGAGTGAGCGGCGTGCAGGCAATAACGAACCGGCATCGACTGAATATGGCTTTCCCGGAAGTCCGATGACTACGAGAGTGCCGTCGACACCGAGCATTGAGAGATAGATATTGATATCTAGTTCCGCGCTAACCGTGTTCAAGATTAAATCAAAGTGCTTGCTGAACTTTGCATGAAATCCATCGCTCTTAGTTGATACAAAGTGATGCGCGCCCATGGCCTTAGCATCGGCTTCCTTCGAAGGAGAATGCGAGAAGACGGTAACTTCCGCTCCCATAGCCGCTGCAAATTTAACTCCCATATGGCCAAGACCACCTAGACCCATCACTGCAACTTTCTTACCAGGGCCGGCTTTCCAATGTTTAATTGGTGAGTACAAGGTAATTCCGGCACAGAGCAGTGGAGCAACGCCATCTAGTGAAAGATTTGCAGGAATAGTAACTGCGTAATCCTCATTAATTACCATCACATTTGCATAACCTCCCATTGCGGGAGTTTTACCATCGCGTTCTAGTTGGTTATATGTGCCAGTCATTCCTTCGATGCAGTATTGCTGAGTACCGTTCTTGCAAGGCTCGCAGACGCGGCAAGAGTCCACGAATACACCCACTCCGATGAGATCTCCAACTTTGAATTTTGTTACAGAAGCGCCGACGCTAGTAACGACTCCTGCAATTTCATGGCCAGGGACCATCGGGAATATTGCAGGGCCCCATTCTTCGCGAGCCTGATGGATATCTGAGTGGCAGATACCAGAATATTTAATGTCTAAGGCGACATCGTGTGCGCCAAGATCGCGACGTTCGAACTCCCAGGGAGCAAGCGGGGCCTTAGCGCTCATTGCTGCATATCCACGTACTTTCATTTCTATCTCCCTATATTCGTTCTTATTAGTGGCGTTTATTAATCAGTCTCTGTAAATGGTAAAGGTAACGGCGAAGTATGTCCTGCTCTAGATGCCCGAGCGGTAACCCGACGCATATGGTGACGCCGACAAAGAACTTCGTAGGCAACCTCTGCGCCAGGAGCAACATCGCCCACGACAACTTGTTCACCTTCAGTGACCATAACACCGCCGAGAGTACGTGCATTATGAGTTGCTCTCGAGCCACACCAGCAGAGCGCTTCAACTTGTAGCGTATTTACGCGATCAGCCAGTTCTACCAATCGCGCTGAACCAGGGAAAAGTTTTGTTCGGAAATCTGCCAGGATTCCAAAGGCGAAGACATCAATTCCCAACCCATCCACGATCTTTGCAAGCTGTTCAATCTGTTCTGCCTGATAAAACTGGGCTTCATCACAAATGATGTAATCGATGCGATCACCTAGTGAGAGGCGTTCTACAACTAATTTATGAAGATCTAAATCTGGATCAACTTCGATCGCGGCGCTTTGTAGACCAAGACGGGATGAGATGACTCCAGAACCGGCGCGATCTTTACTTGTGAAGATCAGTCCCGAGCGCCCGCGGCTTTTATGGTTATGGGCTGTCTGTAGTGCGAGAGTGGATTTACCACTATCCATCGTTCCGCAGTAATAAATGAGTTCAGCCACGGGGTGCATCTTTGCATCTAATTAAGTGCTTTGGCGAGAGTGACTTCATATAACGCCATTGCTTATTAAGAATTTTCGCAGATTATTCGAGAGCGCAGTGCTCATATCGACGCTGATGTGGGAGGCATCACGATACGCGACGACTCCATCAACAATGGCGGGACAAGAATCCGGACAAAGCCAAGGAGTGGGATCTAGAGCGATAAAACCACCAGCTACCCGGGGGTCAGATCTTTCGCTTCCATCGCATTCATTATCTTTCGCTGTAGCTAAACAACTAGGGATATCTCGCTCTGGTTTAGGAGTGTCGGAGATATAAATTAACTTTGGTGAGGAAGTGACGAGGTTTCGGTAAAGTGTGCGCTGGCCTTCGAACCACCAGGAATCACGCGATGAGTAACTCTTCGGATATTCAAAGTGTTGGAAGCTACTCATAATAATCGCTTCAGGTTTCAACTCCTGAATTCGCGCAATCGCATTCTTACGCCAGGCGTTACAGTCCGAATTTTTAAATGCACCAGATTCGATACGGCTAACTTCTACAGCCGGACAGGCCGACTTAGTGAGGCTGATTAGGGCAAAACCTCCATCTATAGCGATTTTTTCAAGTGCGGGAAACCATTGCGCCGCGTGTGAATCTCCGTAGAGGACTATTTTCCGTTCAGAATTTCTATCGCCGTAGAGACATTCTCCTGAAGTCTTATCGCCGTAATTGGCATGGCATTCTTCGTCGTAAATTTTAGGTTTCTGCATTACCGCAGCGATTGATATGGAGCGACCATTTGGGAGTGAGATTTCATCTTTGATAGTGAGCAGTATTGCGCTAGCGACCAGTACTCCAGAAAGGGTTGCAACAACCGCAAATTTGGTGGTCTGACGATTTGAAAGATTCTTTAACGAGAAAGGTTTTTCTATAAATCTATGGGTCAAATCGGCAGCTAGCGCCGTTAGCGCGATTAGCAGAAACCTCTCCAGCAAAGTTAACGGTCGACCAAAGCGCGTACTAGGAATTACCAGCAAGGGCCAATGCCATAAATAGAACGGATAGGAGATTTCACCCAACCATTGAACAAATCGCAGACGGGAGAAATCATTGAGAATCGGCGGCCAGGCGCGAATAAATGCGATTAGCAGAGCAGTTGCCAGAGTTGGATAGAGAGCCGCTGTTCCAGGAAAAGGGGTGCTATCACTAAATCGGAAAACGCCATAGAGAAGCGTCATCGCAGATAACCAAACAATTAAGGTCCGCGCTACGGACTTCTTCTCAAGAAATACTTTCGGAATGAAAAGCAGAAGCGCGCCGATTCCGAGTTCCCAGGCGCGAGTTGGAAGGCTATAGAAGGCCCAAATTGGTGCCGCATTAGTGAGATATAACGAGAAAAGAAAAGATGCGATGGTGATAGCAAGCACGCCACGAAAAACCAAACCTTGGCGACCAATCTTCCATAGGGTGAAGATGATCAACGGCCAGAGAAGATAGAACTGTTCTTCAACGGCCAGAGACCAGTAGTGAATTACTGGTGACGGCGTAGCATTTAGGTTCTGGTAATCGTTCTCCCACCAAGCGAATAGGTAGTTAGAGATATAAATCGATGCAGCGAAGATATCCTGACCGAGCGATGAGCGAATCGTAGGTGGAAGAAAGAGCCAGGCCGCAA
>JBIIRS010000059.1:0-6879 GCA_044341425.1 Candidatus Planktophila sp.
TATCCAAACCGCGATGGCGTTGGATCTGCGCAATTCTCATTTGATACCCATCGCCGTTCAATTACTCCGCTCGATGACAATGCAGCGTGGATGACCGGTGAAGCAGCGCCTGTGCGCCGTATCGAACCAGGTTTGGTTTATGCCGAGCCATCACACCCTTCTCGTATCGAAGAACGCAACGAACCACGCGAACCAATTCGTATCGATAGCGCACCAGTGCGCAGCATCTCTTCAATTCTCGATGATCTTCCTGATAACGATCCAACTGATGAAGAATTTGAAGCAGAAGTTAGCCGTGAGACTCCTCGTTTGGTTTCAATCCGCGAGACACCAGCACCTGGCGATAGCCAAGATGGAATTACCGCACGCGCCAAAGTTCCTTCATGGGATGAAATTATGTTTGGCCGTAAAACTACCGAGGAACCAACCCCCGAAAACTAACTTGTTACATGGGTAAGTAACGGTACAAAACTTTCAATATCTGTTGCTCCACCATGGTGCCCGACCATTGCGCCTTCTTGTGTTTGGCGATCTGCTTCGATCAAGATCAATTCACCATGTGCAATGGCAATGACATCACCCATGCGATCTGCGGCATCAAGTGAGACTTCAATACCAAATAACCCCGCTGCAATAGCTTGATCGCGTAGATAAATAGTGGCCTTCTCCCCCAAATATTCCTCCCAGCGCGAAGCAACTTCTTTATGTGCGCTAAGCGGAGCGCCATCTGCCAGGTAAAGGTGGCGTGCACGGGGTTCGCCAGCAATCGTTGCGATATCGGTGGCTAAGTCATTGTCTTGGCCAATAACTATCTTTTCGCCGACATTGATCATCCCGTGATCGGCAGTTAACCAAATTCTTGTTTTACGAGGAAGTTTCTTTAGCAAGTTCGCAACTAGCTGATCAATGGCAACAAGAGCAGCCAGCCATTTCTCTGAACCCACTCCATCGCTATGGCCGGCAACATCTAGTTCGTTTACATAGAGATAAACAAATGATGGCGTCTTCTTTAGCGCCTCCACCGTTTCGGTGACCAAATCTTCGTGGATATTGGCACCGCGGTATTTTGCGCCACGAAAGACTGCGCGAGTAAAACCAGTATCTTCATAACGCTTTGCCGCAACATGAGTAACGCTGATCTCTGCAGCCATTGCCCGTTCAAATAAAGTCGGAACCGGTTGCCAAATCGCCGGATCAACGCGTTCATCCCATTTAAGTGAGTTAAGAATGCGACCACCACTGCGTGGAACTTGCACGGTGTAACCCAGCATTCCGTGGGTTCCTGGATTAACACCTGTAGTTAGCGTTGCCAGGCTTGTCGCGGTCGTGGAAGGAAAAGAAGTGCGCACAGCGCCGTGGCGAATCAAAGAGGAAAGCGTTGGGATGTAGCTAGAAAACTTTTCAACTGCATCCGCGCCTAAGCCATCTACTAGAAATAGAAGTTCGCGGCCGTTGGGGCTAGCACCACAATTTATTTGATCACTGGCATCGGCTAAACCTAGGCTGGCAAAGAGCGAAGGAGTAATTTGCGAGAGATGCACGGAGGTATCTTCTCACGGGTAAGGTTGGGCTTATGAGCCACCGAATGCCCTTTACTCCTTCTCCTGAAGTTGCAGCAGCGCTAGCTGAAGGAAAACCAATAGTTGCACTCGAATCAACAATCATTAGCCACGGTCTGCCGCGTCCACAGAATTTAGAAGTTGCGCGTGAAGTCGAAGATATCGTCCGTGATCATGGCGCAGTTCCAGCAACTATTGCGGTAATTGATGGGGTTGTTCATATTGGCTTAACCGATGATCAATTAAAGGCAATTGCTAATCGCGATGACATCGCTAAGGCTTCTAGCCGCGATTTGGCCATTATCTCGGCGAGCAAGAAGAGCGCAGCGACAACAGTTGCTGCAACGGCACACTTAGCCGCACTTGCTGGAATTCGTGTATTTGCAACCGGTGGTCTTGGCGGCGTTCACCGCGATGCCAATGAAACTTTCGATGAATCCGCAGACCTTACGGCGCTCTCACAATTAGATATCACCGTTGTATGCGCAGGCGTTAAATCGATTCTCGATGTGGCAGCGACGTTAGAGCGTTTAGAAACACTTGCAATCGGCGTTGTTGGATATAAGACAACGGCCTTTCCAGGTTTCTACCTAACTGATTCTGGTTTTACGATCGAACACCGAGTTGACAGCGCTGCCGAGATCGCGCAAATCATTCACTCACGTGAGGCGTTAAAGACCAATAAGAGCGCGTTGGTTGTCGCAAATCCGGTCAAGCACGAGATGGATCGCAAGCGCCATGATGCAATTTTGAAGAGCGGGTTAGCCGGTGCACGTAAAGCAGGCATCATCGGCAAAGCGGTAACTCCTTTCCTTCTTGAACATTTCCACACCGCCAGCGAAGGTGAATCGCTTTCAGTAAATATCGAAATCATTAAATCGAACTCAGCGCTAGCAGCCGATATCGCCGTTGCTAAGCAGCACCACTAACTCATAGGTACTTAGATGACAATTAACGTTCTATGTATCGGTGATGTGATGCTCGATGTCATCGCCCGCATAAACGTTTCTCCCCAAAAGATTAATTTCGGCAGCGACACTGCAAGCCGCATCAGCACCAGCAGTGGTGGAGCTGCTGGAAATGTCGCCGCCTGGCTAACTCGCACCGATGCGCGCAGCACCATCGTTAGCCATGTCGGCGATGATCCAGCGGGCGCTGCGATCGTTGCAGAATTCGATGCCCTTGGCGTAAGCCACGGAGATCTAGTAATTCAAGGTGAAACATCTGGTGTTGTTGTAGTTCTCGTTGACTCATCGGGTGAGCGCACGATGTTTCCTGACAAAGGTGCGAATTCACGTCTAACTGTGACAGACCTACCTGATCTGGGCGCATTTCAAGCGGTGTATATATCTGGTTACGCGCTTCTCAATCCCTTAGCCCGCGATGGTGTTTTGGAGATGATTGAGAAGATCAAGGCAGATGGTCTGCCGATTTACTTTGATCCCGCATCTGTTGGTGCGATGAAAGATGTTGCAGATAAAGAGTTACATAACTGGTTTTCCATGATGGATGTTCTATTTGTAAATGAAGAAGAATCAATTTACTTAACCGGTTCAGTAGAGATTGAACGCGCACTTGATTACCTGCTTGATTTCTCACAGGTAGTTGTAATTAAACGCGGCTCTGCTGGCGCTATCGCCAAAGCGCGAGGTTTTGATTCCATTAGCCTTCCTGCATTTGTAGCTACCGTTGTTGATACAACAGGGGCTGGAGATAGTTTTGCCGCCGGATTTATCGCCTCATATTCAAAGAACCACGATTTAACCGCTGCTTTACAGGCAGGTGGAGAGTTGGCTGCAGGTTGTGTTGCAATCGTCGGCGGCAGACCGCGTGTAGGTACCGCGATTTAGCTAGTTATCTTGGCAGAATGCGCGCATGGCAACAGCGAAGAAGGCCGCAGCATCGACCAAGGCTAAAAAGCCTGTTGGTCCAAAGCCCGGTGAATATCCCGGCAAGATCGTTGATATCGATGTTTCATCAGAAATGTCAGAGTCATTTCTTGAATATGCGTACTCAGTTATTTACTCACGCGCTCTTCCTGATGCGCGCGATGGTTTAAAGCCAGTTCACCGCCGCATCTTGCACCAGATGGCAGATATGGGTCTTCGCCCAGAGCGCGGCCATGTAAAGAGCGCACGTGTTGTTGGTGAAGTAATGGGTAAGTTGCACCCGCACGGTGATTCAGCAATTTACGATGCACTTGTACGTATGGCGCAATCTTTTTCTATGCAGGTTCCACTAATCGATGGCCACGGAAACTTTGGTTCACTCGATTCGGGCCCTGCAGCGATGCGTTACACCGAGGCTCGTCTAGCAAACGCTGCAATGGCGATGGTTGCTGAAGCCGATGAAGACACCGTTGATTTTGGTCCAAACTACGACGGCCAACTACTTGAGCCACTTGTTCTTCCTGCCGCGTATCCGAACCTTTTGGTAAATGGTGGGTCAGGTATCGCAGTTGGTATGGCGACAAATATGGCGCCACACAACCTAGGCGAAGTTATCGCTGCAACTAAGTTTTTGATTGATAACCCAAAGGCGACCCTTAATCAGTTGATGAAGCACATCCCTGGACCAGATTTTCCAACTGGCGGAGAACTTGTTGGCGCCGAAGGTGTACGCGAGGCATATGCCACCGGTAAAGGTTCATTTAAGGTGCGCGCATCTGTTGAGATCAGCAAAGTTACCTCTCGCAAGATGGGTATCACTATTAAAGAGCTGCCCTTTAACATCGGCCCTGAAAAAGTTGTTGAACGTATTGCAGATCTTGCTAAGGCGAAGAAGATCCAAGGTATTTCAGACATCATCGATCTAACTGATGGTCAGACTGGCACCAACGTAGTTATCGAGCTAAAGAACGGCTTTGAACCAGAAGCAGTTCTTGAACAGCTCTATAAGTTAACGCCGATGGAAGATGCCTTTGCGATTAACGCAGTTGCCTTGGTTAAGGGACGCCCACAAACTCTTGGCCTTAAGGAATTGTTGCAAGTCTTCATCGATCACCGCATCGAAGTTGTACGTCGCCGCTCTGAATATCGCAAAGCCAAGGCCGAAGGCCGCCTTTCAATGGTCGATGGTCTGCTTAAGGCGATCATTGATATCGATAAGGTAATAAAGATTATTCGCGGTAGCGATGATGCAGCCGCTGCCAAGGAAAAGTTGATCAAGGACTTTAAGTTAAATGACGAACAAGCAACTTATATCCTCGATATGCCACTTCGTCGTTTGACCAAGATGAGCAAACTCGAACTTGAGACTGAACAGAAAGAACTCAAAACAACTATCGCCGCGCTTAGCGCTCTTCTAAAATCTGAAGAAAATATCAAGGCGCAGGTTGCAACCGAGCTAACTGCAGTCGGAAAAGCATTCGCTACCCCGCGTCGCACACGAATTGGCGCTGCTTAATTTCGTTTAACTTCTCCCCTGTGGGAGACTTCGTCAAATGATCTCTACAAGTGCTCTTGAACTACGCGCAGGTGCGCGACTTCTGGTCTCAGGAGTAAATGTTCGCATCAACCATGGAGATCGCATCGGTTTCGTTGGACGCAATGGCGCAGGAAAATCAACGCTCGCCAAAGTATTAGCTGGTGAAACACTTCCCGCAGGTGGCGCAGTACAGCGCACCGGCAAGATCGGTTATCTGCCACAAGATCCCCGCACTGGCGAAGATCAAGGCACTGTTATTGAAAGAATTTTATCGGCGCGTGGCTTAGATCAAATCGCAGCGCGCATGACCCAAGTTGAAGAAGAGATGGCAACAACTGAAGGTGAAGCACTTGAAAAGGCGATGGAGCGTTACTCACGCGTCGATGCAGAATTCCAAGCAGCTGGTGGCTATGCCGCAACTTCTGAGGCCGAAGCAATCGCAACTTCCCTTGGTGTCTCTGAAGCAGTCTTTGGCAATCAACTCGACACACTTTCAGGTGGTCAGCGCCGTCGTATCGAACTAGCCCGCATTCTTTTCTCGGGCGCTGAAACTTTGCTTCTTGATGAGCCAACGAACCACTTGGATGCCGACTCAATCATCTGGCTCCGCAACTACTTAAGCACTTACTCTGGTGGACTTGTCATCATCTCTCACGATGTGAACTTGATCGAACAAGTTGTAAATAAAGTCTTCTATATCGATGGCAACCGTAACGTTATCGATGTTTACAACTTGGGCTGGCGACAATACCTACTACAGCGCGAGCAAGATGAGCATCGCCGTAAGAAAGAACGCGCCAACGCAGAAAAGAAGGCGGAAATCTTGCAGAAGCAGGGCGAAAAAATGCGCGCCAAAGCTTCCAAAGCAACTGCCGCCCAAGGCATGTTACGTCGCGCTGAAAAACTTCGTTCATCACTCGATGATGTTCGCGTTAAAGATAAGGTCGCAAAGCTTCGCTTCCCAACCCCAGCACCTTGCGGAAAGACTCCCCTATCTGGCGAAGAACTTTCTAAGAACTATGGATCACTTGAAATCTTTACCGACGTTTCCTGCGTTATCGATAAAGGCTCACGCGTTGTTATCTTGGGACTTAACGGTGCCGGAAAAACAACACTTCTTAAGATCCTTGCCAACCAACTCGAATCCGATACCGGAAAAGTTGAACATGGCCATGGCTTAAAACTTGGTTACTACGCCCAGGAACACGAAATGCTCGACTTCGATCGCACTATCTTAGAAAATATGATGTCTTCTAAAGATGACCTCCGCGAACCCGAAGCGCGCAACGTTTTAGGTTCATTCTTATTCGTCGGCGATGATGTTCATAAGCCAGTTAAAGTCTTATCTGGTGGCGAAAGAACTCGTTTAGCCCTAGCAACCTTGGTTGTCTCTGCCGCAAACGTTCTGTTACTTGATGAGCCAACAAACAACTTAGACCCCGCATCTCGTGAAGAGATCTTGGGCGCTCTCGGTGAATATCAAGGCGCAGTAATCATGGTCTCTCACGATGAAGGTGCTGTGCAGGCTCTTAAGCCTGAGCGCGTGATCTTGCTGCCTGATGGCGATGAAGATATTTGGAAAGACGAATACTTCGATCTCGTTGCTATTGATTAATACTGAGAGAGTTAAGCGTCGATCCGATCGCGATCGATTTCAGCCGTTGAGATAAATTCTTTACGTGGGGCAACATCGTTACCCATGAGAAGCTCGAACATCGCCTCTGCCGCTGCTGCATCTTTAATAGTTATGCGGCGAAGGGTGCGCGCTGCTGGGTCCATAGTGGTCTCACGGAGCTGATCAGCATCCATTTCACCAAGACCTTTATAGCGCTGAATAGGTTCTTTCCACTTCTTACCAGCCTTTTTAAATTCAGCAGTTAACTTCTTCATCTCA
>JBIIRS010000060.1:0-6710 GCA_044341425.1 Candidatus Planktophila sp.
TCGGTGCTGCTATTGCAGAACTTGGTCGCCGCGTACTTCTCGTTGACTTCGACCCACAAGGCGGTTTATCTCTAGGCCTTGGAGTAAATGCACACGCACTTCCACTAGAGAACACTGTTTATTACGCGTTGATGACACCCGATGCGAATATCGATGAGATCGTTCTTAAATCATCTGTTGCAAATTTAGATTTCCTTCCTGCTAACCGCGATTTGGGTACTGCAGAGACAACTCTTGGCGCTGAAATCGGTGGGCAGCAATATTTAAAGCGCGCACTTGGCCGCTTAAAGGACCGTTACGACGTTATTTTGATCGACTGCCAACCAACAATGGGACAGTTAACGATCAACGCACTTGTTGCATCTGATGAAGTTATCGTTCCGCTGCAATGCGAATACTTCGCACTTCATGGATTTATTGAGTTAAAGGGAAACATTGAGAAAGTTAAGAGTTTCCTTAATCCAGATCTGAATCTGATCGGAATCCTTGCGACGATGTACGAGAAGAAGACGCTTCACAACCGCGAAGTACTGACTGCAATCTTGGAAAAGTATCCCGAAGATGTTTTTGAAACAATTATCGCGAAAACTATTCGCTTCTCTGAAACAACTGTTGCTGGTGAACCAATTACTAGTTATGCATCATCATCAGGGGGCGCCGCTTCTTATCGCAGACTAGCCCGTGAACTAATTGCCCGAGGAGGCGCACGATGACCCGTAGAGCAAGCTTGCCTGGAGCAGATGAACTCTTCCGCGCGAATACACCAGCACTTAGCGCAGTACGCCAAGTTGTTGAAGAAGCCCAAGAAGTCAGCAAGGCTATTGGCGTTGCTCCAACAAATCCGAAGACAAAGAAGGGCGTTCGCTCAACGCCTCGTCGTCGCGTTACAACTGTTGATCGTTCACCATCTGGTCGCGAAAAGCATGATGAGAAAATTACTGTTTATCTTTCTCCCGATGAACTCTTTGATCTCGATCAAGCACGACTTACTCTACGTGGAGATCTTGGTCTTGCTGTAGATCGTGGTCGCATTGTTCGCGAATCAATCGCGGTAATCGTTGCTGATCTCGAAGCTAAAGGCGATCAATCAATTCTTGCTCGTAGACTACGCGGAATTTAATTGGCGCGCGGGTGCGCGGTTGCATAAGCTTCGCGCACTTTGTCTATCGTAATCAAGGTATAAATCTGTGTTGTAGTTACAGATGCATGACCTAGTAACTCCTGCACCACGCGAATATCAGCGCCACCATCTAACAAATGTGTGGCATACGAATGCCTAAAGACGTGCGGTGAAACTTTTCCGGATAGCCCAGTTGAATCTGCAGCATCCGAAATCATCTGCCACGCGCTCTGCCTGGATAGGCGGCTCCCCCGTTGATTTAAGAAAAGTGCGGTCTCAACCCTGGCTGATTTACTTTTACTTAATAGGTTCGGTCTAATACGGACTAAGTACTCATCAAGAGCGTTCTTTGCAAAACTTCCAAGGGGCACAATCCGCTCTTTTGATCCTTTACCTCTCAACTTCAGAGTTGTTATGGGATTGCCTTCCACATCACTCTGTGCAAAATCATTGATATTGATTCCGACTATCTCGCTCACGCGCGCGCCCGTGCCATAGAGAAGTTCAATAATTGCGTGGTCACGAAGTGAAATAGGATCTCCTGCACGCTTTGTCGAATCAATTAGTGAGGTTATCTCCTTGATGGTGAGCGCCTTAGGTAGGCGACGCGGCACTTTTGAACTTGCCATTGCGCTAACAGGATTATTTGTTGAAAACTCTTGCGCTAGATATTTGTAGAAGCTCTTTAACGCCGAGATATTGCGATTGATGCTCGTAACTGCCATCCCTAAACCCTTAAGCCACACCTCGAAACTGATAATTTCATCTTCGCTTAAGTGCTCAAAATCCAACTTTTCCTTAACCAGGAAATCGGAGTACTTAGCGAGATCTCTTCTATATGCCGAGATGGAGTTGCTTGATAAACCACGTTCAATAGTTAAGTGATCGAGAAAGGATTGCAGCGCGTTTTCAAACTTCATAACCGTGAGCCAGGGCTACTGCGTTATAGCGAATCTTTCCGGCATGAACATTTAGCCCACGATCGAGTGCTGGATCTTCCTCAATTGCTCGCTCCCAACCCTTATTTGCAATCGCTAGCGCGTAAGGCAGCGTCGCATTTGTCAGCGCATATGTTGAAGCAACTGGAACAGCACCTGGCATATTTGCCACGCAGTAAAAGACCGAGCCGTGAACGTTAAAAGTTGGTTCCGCGTGGGTTGTTGGCTTCGAATCTTCGAAGCATCCACCTTGATCTATGGCGATATCAACTAATACAGAACCAGGTTTCATCTGTGCCACCTGGGCATTAGTAACTAGCTTCGGCGCTTTCGCGCCATGTACGAGTACTGCACCTACAACTAGATCAGCGTTTTTGATCTCACGATCAATGGCATGAAGGGTTGACGCTAGAGTTTTAATTCGTCCGTTATAGAGCGAATCGATATAGGCAAGCCGTGGCAGCGAACGATCGAGAACTGTTACATCTGCTCCCATGCCCATCGCAATAACTGCAGCGTTTAGTCCTGCTACTCCCCCGCCGATAACAACAACTTTTCCGGGAGCGACTCCAGGAACACCGCCTAATAGAACGCCACGTCCACCGTTAGGTTTCTGCAAGGCATACGCGCCAACTTGAACAGATAGACGTCCAGCAACTTCGCTCATCGGAGCAAGCAACGGCAACGTTCCATTAACTTCCACAGTTTCATAAGCAATAGCCGTAGTGCCGCTCTTTAACAATGCGTCAGTACAAGGCTTACTCGCTGCCAAATGTAGGTAGGTAAAGAGGATCTGACCTGAACGAAGTCTTGGATATTCAACCTCTATCGGCTCTTTTACCTTGAGAATTAAATCCGATTCGCTCCAGATTTTTTCAACATCTGCCTCGATACGCGCACCCGCCGCAACGAAATCCGCATCACTAATTGATGATCCGACTCCGGCGCCTTTTTCAACAACTACTTCGTGGCCACTGCGAGTAAATTCGAAAACACCCTCGGGAGTTAGAGCGACCCTAGATTCATGAACCTTAATCTCTTTAGGAACGCCAACTAACATTTTTAACCTCTCGATTTAATCGCTGCCGCAATTAGACCAATAAATAGCGGATGAGGACGCGTAGGTCTAGAGCGCAGCTCAGGGTGGGCTTGAGTTCCCACGTAGTAAGGATGTACCTCGGATGGAAGTTCTACAAACTCCACTAGGTCGCGTTCCTTATACATTCCTGAGAAAGTAAGGCCAGCACTTGAAATCTGATCACGATATTGATTATTTACTTCATAACGATGGCGATGGCGTTCGGAAATCTCTTCCGCACCATAAGTCTTAGCAACGATCGAACCAGGCTTTAGAGTTGCTGTGTAGAGACCAAGGCGCATCGTGCCACCCATATCTGCTTGACCAGAAACTATCTCCTTCTGATCATCCATAGTTGCAATGACATGTGTGCCAGATTCTGGAGAAAATTCTGCAGAGTTAGCATCTTTAATTCCAGCCAAATTGCGTGCTGCTTCAATAACCATGCACTGCAAACCTAAGCAGAGTCCGAGAGTTGGAATCTTGTTTTCGCGAGCAAATTTGAGCGCGCCTAACTTGCCTTCGATTCCACGTACACCGAAACCTCCAGGAACGCAGATCGCGTCTACTTCGCCAAGGGATTTCTTGGCACCTTCTGGTGTTTCACAATCATCGCTCGGTATCCAAACGATTGAAACCTTTGCATTGTTGGCAAAACCACCAGCGCGAAGCGCTTCTGAAACGGAGAGATAAGCATCGGGTAGATCAATGTATTTTCCAACGAGAGCAACTTTTACTTGATGCTTTGGATGATGAACTTTTTCAAGCAAGTCATCCCACTCGCCCCATTGAACTTCATGTCCACCCAGAGATAAACGACGTACGACGTAGGCATCTAACCCTTCAGAGAAAAGTACCTTCGGAATATCGTAGATAGATGGTGCATCTACAGCCGCGACGACCGCTTCTACATCGACGTCACACATAAGCGAGATCTTCTTCTTGATACTGATCGGAATCTCGCGATCAGAGCGAAGTACAACTGCATCGGGTGCGATACCGATACTGCGTAGCGCAGCAACTGAGTGTTGAGTTGGTTTCGTCTTTAACTCACCTGATGGACCGATATAAGGAACAAGTGAGATATGTAAGTAGAAGGCGTTATCGCGGCCAACTTCTTGACGCATTTGACGTGCTGCTTCTAAGAATGGTTGGGATTCGATATCTCCTACTGTTCCACCGATTTCAGTGATAACAACATCTACATCAGGAGATGACATGGCGTGCATACGTTCTTTAATCTCATTGGTGATATGGGGAATTACTTGAACCGTCTCACCTAGGTATTCACCACGTCGCTCACGCGCAATAACGCGTGAGTAAATCTGACCTGTTGTTACATTCGCTGAGCCCTGCAAGTTGCGGTCTAGAAAACGTTCGTAGTGGCCAATATCGAGATCTGTTTCAGCGCCATCATCGGTAACGAAGACCTCGCCGTGCTGGAAAGGGTTCATGGTGCCGGGGTCGACGTTTAGGTAGGGATCGAGCTTCTGCATGGTTACGCGGATACCGCGAGCAACTAATAGCCTGCCAAGACTTGAGGCGGTGAGCCCTTTACCGAGACTTGAAGCTACTCCACCGGTTACGAAAATATGTTTAGTCACATGCGCTTGGCCCATGGAAGACAAACTTATCACTACTTTCGGGCTTGGCCCCGCATCGCCAGTAGCTCGGCGGCGTGTTCGCGCGCACTTGATGATTCTTCAAGACCCGCCAGCATTCTCGCGATCTCTTCCACGCGAGATGCGGCATCTAAAGCCTGAACATCTGAGGCGGTAACAGTTCCATCGCTACTCTTCTTAACAACGAAGTGGCTATCGGCCCATGCTGCAACCTGTGGCAGATGTGTGACAACGATAACTTGTGTGTGTTGTGCAAGAGCAGCAAGTCTGCGACCAACTTCGATCGCCGCTTTACCACCAACGCCTGCATCAACTTCGTCAAAGATATATGTGCCAACTGGATGCGTAGCAGCAAGAACAACTTCTAACGCCAACATTATGCGTGACATTTCGCCACCGCTTGCGCCCTTGCCCAATGCAATTAACGGACCATCTTTATGGCCTTGAATCTGCATCGATACTTCGTCACAACCAAGTAGCGTGAAATCAGATTCCTTGAGTGCGCCTTTGTAATCTGGTGAATTAACTGAAACTGAATATTGAGTGTGCGGCATCGAGAGTTGATGAATTTCTTCGGAGACCGCTAGCGAAAGTTTACTTGCCCCCGCAGCGCGAACTTGTGTCAACTTCTCTGCTGCGGATAAGAGTTTATTTTTTATATCGCCAAGTTCCTTATCTAACTCCGCGATACGTTCATCGCCACCAGTTAAATCCTCTATCTCTATCTTTGCGTTCTTTGCCTTAGCGGCTAGTTGAACTAAATCTTCGTCGGGATCGGCTGAAGAGCCCCACTTCTTTAGGAAGGCTGCAAGTTCAGCTTTACGAGCCTGCAAAGTATCGAGTTGACCAGGATCTGCTTCAAGAGATGCAAGATACGAAGCAAGATCACGCGCTGCATCATCAATTAAGAAAAAACCCTCCGCAATGCGACCGGCGATCTCATCTAACTTTCCATCTTTACCTTTTGCTAAATCAAGAAATCTCCGCGCAGCGCCCAGTGAGGTTAGTGAACCTTCTTCTTCGCTAACAATGGCTTGGGTTGCGCCATCAGCCGCAACTCTTAGATCTTCAACGCTTGAAAGTCGCGAGATCTGATCATTGGTAGATGCCACTTCGCCACGAACCGCCTTCAACTTTATCCATGCAGATGAAAACTCTTGCAGCTCTGCTATCTGAGAATCACGCTTACTAACGCTCTCGCGCATCGCTTTTATGCGGGCTTTCAACTCGTTATAGCCATTGAAATTTTCTTGATATTGCAGCAAAGCCTTAGATAAATCACCACCAATAAAACGATCAAGGAGTTCGCGTTGTCTTGCTGGCTTAACGATTTGATGATTAGCGGCTTGCCCATGGATCTCAACTAGATGATCGGCAAGTAACGCCAAAGTTGCTGCGGGAACGCTGGCGCCACCAGCAACTGCTTTACTTTTGCCATCTGCATTTACGGTACGAGTTAAAATCAAGGTTCCGTCTTCAACATCAGCGCCGGATTCAATTGCGATTTCGGCAATATTTTTATTTACCGAGAAACGTGCCGACGCCAACAATCTTTCGCTGCCATGGCGAACCAAAGAACTATCGCTCTTGCCTCCAAGAACTAGTTGAAGAGCGGTAAGAATCATCGTCTTTCCCGCACCAGTTTCGCCCGTTAATACATTTAGACCCGGACTTAATTCAAGAGATGATTGATCGATAACGCCGATCGAACGAATTGAGATTTCTTCTAGATGAGAACGATCACTCACCGCGCCAACCTTCAACGGGAAGTTTGAATTTAGCCACCAATCGATCAGTGAAGAGCGTTGGTTTGATATGTGAAAGCTTGATTACCGATGAATCCCTCGTTATCAATATTCGATCGCTTAACTGCAGGGGAAACTTGCGGAGCGAATCAGAAGATAAAAGCGCATCACTAGATTCAATGTCTACGATGATTTCAGATTTTGGTG
>JBIIRS010000061.1:0-6615 GCA_044341425.1 Candidatus Planktophila sp.
GTGCGGTTAGCAACTACTTGATCTCCTGCTACCCAGACATCTGTGACATCGCCGCGACCTGCGGCAAAGACCAAGAGCGCATTTACATCGTGCACTGGCGTTAAATGCGCGGCATGTAGATCAATTGCAATTAGATCTGCCTCTTTGCCAATCTCGATACTTCCCACTCGGTCGGCAAGACCAACTGCGTGAGCTGCTTCGATCGTTGCAGCTCGGACGATTGACGTTAGATCAACATCAGCAGGGGATTGGCGCAGTGCGACAACGTGGGCTGCCATACGCATAACTGAGAACATATCTAAATCATTTGATGAAGCACATGAATCCGTACCAAGTCCAACTTTGATGCCGGCTTTACGCATATCGTTAAAGCGCGCCAGGCCTGAACCAAGCTTTAGGTTGCTACCAGGGCAATGTCCAACTGATGAACCCTTGCTCGCTGCAATCTTCATGTCAGAATCAGATAAGTGAACTCCGTGGCCAAATATTGTTGGCACATCCAAGATGCCAGTATCGCGACAGACTTCGGTTGGAGTCTTGCCGTAACGTGTGGCTACATCATCGTTCTCGGCCTGTGTTTCAGAGACATGTAAGTGAATACGCGCGCCAAGTTCTTTAGCGATCGCAGCTACCTGGGTTAAGTTTTCAGGAGAATCTGTATAGGTCGAGTGCGGCATCAAATAAGTTGGAATATATGGACCGCCTATTTTGGCCAACTCATCTTTCCAAAGGTGGGCGCGCTCGATGCGTTGTGACCATTCGAGACCGTCAAGGCCAGGAAAATCAAAGAAGATCGGCCCAGCAATGTGGCGCAGACCAACACGCACTGCACCACGATGCGTGGCAACAGGATTTAAATACATATCCATCGTTGTGGTTGTGCCAGATAGCAAAGCTTCTAGTGCGCCTAGTTCAGTTCCGAGTTCGCAAGTTGCTTCATCCATGATCGCACCTTCAGCGGCCCAGACGCGTTCTAGGAAACCTTGCAGATTTACACCTTCAGCCCAACCACGCAGCAAACACATCCCTAAATGGGTATGGCTGTTGATTAAACCTGGTGCAATTAACTTTCCGGATGCATCGTAGGTTTTAGTAGCAGCAGGTTGGTCTTTACCGATATATGCGATCTTTCCATCTTTGATACCAATAGAGATATTTTCTAATATCTCATCGCTGCCATTAGAAGTTACCGCATAGCGCGCATTCGTTATTAGAAGATCCATATTATTTTTCTACTTCGAGGCCAGGATTTTAATTGCACCGTCGATGATTGTTATGACATTTCCGGCACAGCCCTTAATAACTTCACCGACGCCTTCATGGCTAATCTCTTCATCGGAAAGGCCAGCGGCTGGATTTGCAACAGCAGCGATTGCTGCGTAGCGAAGCCCAGCTTCACGTGCCAACGTTGCTTCAGGAACTCCGGTCATTCCGACAACAGTTACGCCCATCATCGCGCACATGCGAATTTCTGCAGGTGATTCAAAACGTGGGCCGTTAAATACTGCGTAGATTCCGCCTTCGTGTAATTTAATATTTGCACTCTTTGCAGAAGTAGTCAGCGCTTTTTGAATCGCCTTATCGTAGATGTAGGTCATATCAATATGTTGAACGCCGCCTTCTTGAACGCCATCAAAGAAGGTATCTGCGCGACCATGAGTGAAGTCAATAAAGTCATCAACTAACTGCAAGGCGCCAGGCGCTAGCTTCTTATCCACGCCACCAACAACGTTAACGCCGATAACGAGCTCTGCGCCCCAGTTCTTTAGCGCTTGGATATTTGCGCGATAGTTAACTTGGCTAGGTGGAACGGTGTGGTTAACGCCATGGCGAGTTAAGAAAGCAACTTCTGCGCCATGCCATTTACCAGTTGTGATAACTGCCTGACCGTAAGTGGTATCGACAGTTGTAGGGGATTGGCCTTCAAGCGCTGGAAGGTTATAGAAACCTGTGCCAGCGATGATTGCGATCTTCAATTCATTACTCCTTTAGACCGGCCATGAGGCGGCCGATGTAGTTGCGATCTGCATCTTTGGAGTCAACGATCGCAACGATCTTTCCACCCGACATAACCGCGATGCGGTCTGAGAGCGAGAGAATCTCATCGAGTTCGGCAGATACCAAAAGTACGCCAGCGCCGTTATCGCGCGCTGAAATTAATTGATTATGGATAAATTCGATTGAACCAACATCCACACCGCGCGTCGGCTGTGCTGCAACCAGAACTGGAAGCTCTTGGCTTAACTCGCGAGCGACAACAACTTTCTGCTTATTTCCGCCAGAGAGTGAACTTGCGGTATTAAATGCAGATGGAGTACGGATATCGAACTTCTCAACGAGCTGTTCCGCGTTCTTGCCGACTTCAGCGAGATTTCGTACCCAACCCTTTGCAAAAGGTGCTTGATCGAATTGGTTTAGAACTAAGTTATCTGCGATCGAGTAATTAGCCACTAGACCATGCTTTTCGCGATCTTCCGGTACATGTGAAATACCGGCTTCGTGTACTGAATGTGGCGCCATATCTTTAGTTGCAACGCCATTGATAAGAACTTGTCCTGATTCGCGATGGCGCATACCGCAAATTGCCTCAACTAATTCGCGCTGGCCATTTCCTTCAACGCCGGCAACTCCCAAGATTTCACCCTTATGAAGAGTTAGATCAACGCCCTTAACGGACATGATCTTGCGATCGTCGCGGACTTCAAGCCCCTTAACTTCAAGGACGGCAGCTCCTTGCTTTGCTTCGGTGCGATTTACCTGCAAGACAACTGAACGACCGACCATCATCTGGGCTAAGCCTGCTTCATTCGTCTCTTTAGGAGTCGTTGTCCCGACTAATTTGCCACCACGTAAAACAACTACGCGATCTGCCACAGCCATAACTTCATGAAGTTTGTGGGTAATCAAAACGATACCAACGCCCGATTTAGCAAGGTTGCGAATAACGTTCAAGAGCTCATCGATCTCTTGCGGCGTTAATACTGCAGTTGGCTCATCGAGAATTAGAAGTTTTACATCTTTACGCAGCGCTTTAAGAATTTCTACGCGCTGCTGCATTCCAACTGGCAGATCTTCAATTACCGCATCGGGATCTACTTCAAGGCCGTAGCGCTTTGAGAGAGTGATGATCTCTTGGCGGGCAGCCTTCTGATTGATGAAGAGGCCGCGCTTTGGCTCATCTCCCAAGATCAAATTCTCGGTCACCGTCATAACGGGGACCAATTGGAAGTGCTGGTGAACCATGCCTACACCGCGTGCGATAACGCCGGCAGTATCGCCGAAGACAATTGGGGTGCCACCGATCTTGATCTCGCCCGAATCTGGCTTTATCAAACCGAAGACTGCCTTTAGTAGCGTTGACTTACCTGCGCCATTTTCGCCAAGCAGTGCAACTACTTCGCCAGCGTTAACAGTTAGCGAAAGATTGTCATTTGCAACAACACCGGGATAGCGCTTGGTTACGCCAGTTACTTCAAGAAGAGCGCTCATTATTACTGTCCCTTCTCATATGGTTGACCTTCTGCGGCAGGTGGTCGCACCTTGCCGGCAGAGATTGTTAAGACAACGATCGTTAAAATATATGGAAGGGCCGCAGTAAATTGTGAAGGAATATTTACAACTTGATCGATCATCAACTGGCTGGCATAAGCTTGGGTTAGTCCGAAGAACATAGCGGCAGCGAGTGCGCCAAGAGGATTCCAGCGGCCGAAGATCATCAAGGCAAGTGCGGTAAATCCTTTACCAGCGATAAAGCCACGTTCAAATGAACCAACTAGTTCAAGTGCTAGGTATGCGCCAGCAAGTGCACCGATCGCACCTGCGATCGTGACGTTGATGTAGCGCAGACGAGCCACTGAAACACCCGCAGTATCCGCGCTAGATGGATGTTCGCCAACTGCGCGAGAGCGCAAGCCCCAAGGTGTGTGATAAATGCCGACATAGAGAATCAGAATTACTGCAAGACCAATGAAGGTAAGTGCGCCGTGGATAAAGAGAACTTGGCCAAAGAATGGAATCTTGGAAAGAAGTGGGATTTCAAATGATCTAAAGACAGTTGGAATCGTCTTTCCTTGAACATAAAGAAATGAAGTTAAACCAGTTGCCAGGATATTGATGATTGTTCCGGCAATGATCTGATCCATTCGCCAAGAAACCGCCATCAACGCCAAGATAAAGCCCATAAGTGCACCGACTGCAAGAGAGGCGATTAGCCCGATGATGATGCTCTGAGTTAGATAAGAAACGAAGAAGGCGACAAATGCAGAGATCAGCATCGTTCCTTCAATACCGATATTTACGATTCCGGTGCGTTCGCACATGATTCCGACCATCGCAGCGAGTGCAAGGGGAAGTGCAAATGCGACACCAGTTGCATAAACCGAAGTTGTGATGTCCCCATCACGAGAATAAAAGAAAGCGGTAGCCGCAAGTGCGAGAAAAATATAACTATTGCGTTTGGTCAGCGCCTTCATGGCTAGTTACCCCATCCGCTAGTCATCGACTTATTTGAACTATTTTTAAAGAATCTAGTGATAAGGGGAGCGGTGACAAATAAGAGAATTAGAGCCATTAGCAAATCGACAATTTCTGGGGCAACGCCGGCATCAAATTGCATGTTGGCGGCACCGGCTCGCATTCCACCGATCAATATCGCCCCCGGAATGATTCCGATTGGATGTACGCGGCCAAGAAGTGCGATGGTTATGCCATCGAATCCCAGACCCAAGTTAAAGGCTGGTTCATAACGGTAGGTAATTCCTAGCGTTTCAATCGCTCCACCTAAACCGGCGATGGCGCCAGATATGACCATCGCAGATACGACGGTGCGCTTAACTGGGATACCCGAGTACCAAGCGGCATGGCGATTGCGACCAACGGTTTCAATACGGAAGCCGCTAGTTGTGCGACCAAGTACCCACCAGATAAAGATGCCAAGAATTACTGCGATAAAGAATCCTGAGGGGAAGCTGCCAAAGAAAGGCAGCCTTGCGTTTTCGGAAATTTCTGATGTTCTAGTTAAAAATTGACCTGGCTCGCGAAGTCTTCCTGATGCTAAGTAATCGGCGATCGCCATGACAATACTGTTGAGCATGATCGTTGTAATAACTTCATGTACACCGCGATAGGCCTTCAACAAACCAGAGATCGCAGCCACGAGTGAACCAAAGAAGGCGCCGATGATTAGCGCAACAGGAATATGGATATAGCCAGGAAGGCCATCAAAAGTTACACCAGCCCACGCTGCAGCAAGTGCTCCTGACAACAACTGTCCTTGAGCACCAATATTAAATAAGCCAGCTCGTAAACCAACTGCAACTGCAAGCCCTGCTAGGACAAGAGGAGTTGCTTTAGCGAGAGTTACGCCTATACCTTCAATGGAACCAAATGCACTTTTAAAGAGTGATCTATATGCAATAACTGGATCGAGCCCTTGCAACTTAATTAAAATGCCGCCAATAAAGAGCGCAACAAAGACAGCAATTATCGGAATCAACCAAGAGCCAACATCAAATTTTTTCTTTGAATTATCCAGATCAGATTTAGTGGATTTTGTATCACTCATAATTGGCTATCTTATTGGTTTTCTAAAAAAAAGAAAGAGCGGGTGCGCAATTGCGCACCCGCTCTTTCTACTAACTCTAAAGGTTTTAATTAACCCTTAAAGCCAGTTGAGATTGAACCAGCAAGAACGCCAGTTGTTGTCTTCTTCAAACGTACCTTGACTGCTGCAGGAACTTTTGATTCCAAGTCATGGAATGGTGCAAGTCCAACTTGACCAACAAAGTTTCCACCCTTGATTGTTCCGGCCTTAGCCTGACCAACAAGTGTTGCAACTCCGAGTACGAGCTTCTTCTCTGCTGAAGTTACTAGACATGACTTTGCTTCAGGAACTGTGTAGTACTGATCGATGTCAACACCGATACAGAATGCGCCAGCCTTCTGAGCAACCTTGCCGATAGCACCGTTACCAGTTGATCCACCCGCACCGAAGATTACGTCGAATCCCTGTGTAAGTAGCTGGTTAGCAGTTGTTGCGCCCCATGCTGGGTTAGAGAATGCGTTATCGCCTGCTGGGTGATAAACAACTGATGAACGAATCTTCTTGCTGCGCTGCTTAGCGGCGTATTGAATTCCGTTTTCGTATCCTTCACCGAACTTGCGAACTGGAAGAACTTCCTTCATACCGAATACTGCGCCGACCTTGTTGGTCTTTGTTAGGTATCCAGCGAGGTAACCGGCTAAGAAGCCAGCCTTATCTTCGTCGAAGATCAAACCTGTGTAGTTAGCTTCAGTTGATGCGTTGAACTGGTCAACACCAACGAACTTGATCTTTGGGTAAAGCTTTGCAGCCTTAGCTGAAGCATCGCCCATCAAAAAGCCGACAGTTACGATTACGTTGTAACCCTTATCAGCAAATAGTTTGATGTTAGCGTCATAATCTTTTGAATCTTTAGTTTCGATGAACTTAGCGAAACCACTAGCCTTCTTAGCGCCTGCTTGTGCGCCTTCCCATGCTGCTTGGTTGAATGACTTGTCGTCAATCTGTCCAAGGTCAGTTACGAGACCAACGCAAAATGCGCCGGCCTTGCCGCAATCTGCTTCTGTTGTTGCAGC
>JBIIRS010000062.1:0-6582 GCA_044341425.1 Candidatus Planktophila sp.
CGTAAGTAGAGATGTGTCCACCGACTCCGATGCCCGGGCGCTGTGCGCGGTGCACCAACATCGCTGCGTTCCAGCGAATGTATGCACGGATGCGGCGTTCAATCGCTTCATCGCCAGGAAATGCTGGTTCGTTTTCAGGAGTAATAGTGTTTATGTAATCGGTGTTGCGAAGTGCGGCAACGCCAATATTTTTTTCATGTGCGCGCTGTAACAACTTCAAGACTAGGTAACGAGCGCGAACCGGTCCTGCGCCATTGAGTGCGGCATCGAAGGAGGCTTGCCATTCGGCGGTCTCACTTGGATCGATATCTACTAGCTGGTCGATGATCTGGTCTGGGACGCCGAAGTTCTCGCTCATGGCCTTATTCTCGCGCTTACGCGGTAGTAGAGCAAAATCCGAGGAGGCTCTGTCTCAGAAAGGCGCGCAGAAATGGCCCACCCGAAACCCTTGTCAAAGCGCTCGCAATTCGGTGGACTTATCCCGTGGCAAAGGGGATGGGATTTGCTCAAGGAGAGATAGTCCTTGAAGTTGGCTATGACTCTGATTGCGATGACGCACTTCGCAAAGAGATCGCTGCCACAGTCGGTACCAAATTTCTAGAAGGTTCTGCAACTGAAGTCGTCGATGCAGTAATTCTCTGGTGGCGCGATGGTGATGGCGATCTCGTCGATGAATTAATGGATGCCCTTACCTATTTAAGTGAGACCGGTCCGATCTGGGTATTAACTCCAAAAGTTGGACGCGATGGACATGTTGAACCAAGTGATATTCAGGATGCTGCGCCAATTGCGGGGATGAGCCAAACATCAACCCTTGTCGTAGCAAATGATTGGACGGCAACACGTCTAGTGGCGCGTAAGGCTGGCAAGCGATAAGTTTGGCGGCATGAGCCAAACACTTACTGGAATTTCTGTTGGATCGGTTGCACCTGACTTTGAGTTAAAGGATCAGCACGGCGCCAAAGTCTCACTCTCATCATTTAAAGGAAATAAGAACGTCGTCGTTCTCTTTATTCCTTTTGCATTTACCGGAACATGCACTGGCGAACTCTGCGCTATTCGCGACGACTTAGCCGCATTCCAGAATGATGATGTGCAGGTAATTGCAATCTCATGCGATTCACCATTTACCCAAAAAGTATTTGCAGAACAAGAGGGATATAAGTTCCCAGTACTCGCTGATTTCTGGCCACATGGTGCAGCTGCCAAGGCTTACGGAATTTTCAATGAAGATCTCGGTTGCGCAATGCGCGGCACATTTGTCATCGATAAAGCAGGCGTTGTTCGCTGGTCGGTCGTAAATGGCCTCGGAGATGCGCGTAATAACGGGGATTACAAGGCCGCAATCGCTGCTCTGTAGTTGAGGTAGTATTTGCCTCGCAGCAATCGGGTGCTTAGCTCAGTGGTAGAGCGTCTCGTTTACACCGAGAATGTCGGGGGTTCGAAACCCTCAGCGCCCACAAGAAAATTCCATATGCTTGAAAATCTCTTTGGAGGCACTTATGAAGGCGACCCCAAGTGATCAGCGCTCCATTCTCGACATTCAGAACTTCGATTTCACTACAACTTCCTTAAACGCCAAAGCCGCTGGCCTTCCAGAGATACCGGCGATTAATTCACTCACAATCAAGCAGAACAATGCTCGTGATCTACGTATCGCGGCTGAAACTGAGCTAAACGATGTAAAGCGCGAGTTAAACCGGGCCGAAACAGATGTAGAGCAAGTAGTCACACGAATCAATCGCGATGAAGCCCGCCTTTCTTCTGGCACGGGGGCTGCCAAAGAGTTAGAACAACTGCAACATGAACTTGTTTCCCTTGCTGCACGCCGTGCTGAACTCGAAGAAGTAGAGCTCGAGATCATGATGCGCGTTGACGGCATTAAAGAGCGCATCGCCGAACTCAGCGCTGAAGAAAGCGCTCATGCAGCAGAGATCGCCAACCTAGAAATTTCCAAGGAAAACGCTCTAACAATTATCTTTGCTGACCTTAAAGCAGCAGCTGATGATCGCGCAAAAACCGCAGCTTCAGTTAACCCTGAACTAATGGCGCTCTACGAAAAGATTCGTGCCAGCAATAACGGAACCGGTGCTGCCGCATTGGTTGGCAATCAATGCAAAGGTTGCCACTTAACTATAAATACCATTGAGCTTCAGCGCATGGCAGGTTTGCCTGAAGACGAACTAGTGCGTTGCGAAGAATGCCGGTGCATATTGGTGCGAGGTCTATAAATGGCGCGCAGTTTCAAATTAACCGCTGATGGCGGTTCTCGCGGAAATCCCGGACCTGCAGGCTATGGCGCAGTTGTAACCGAAAACGGCAAGATCGTTGCTGAACTATTTGATGTAATCGGAATAGCAACCAATAACGTTGCTGAATACAGCGGACTTCTTGCTGGTTTGAGCCATATAAATAAATTAGATCCCGCAGCAACCGTAGAAGTTGCCATGGATTCAAAGTTAGTTGTTGAGCAGATGTCGGGACGTTGGCAGATAAAGCATGCTGATATGCGGGATTTAGCCAAGCAATGTCGAAGCGCTCATGATCCATCGCTGGTTAAGTATTCGTGGATTCCACGTGATGAAAATTCTCATGCTGACCGTTTAGCAAATAAAGCCCTAGATGGAGGATCGGTTCACAAGCCCGAGCCACAAAGGCAAGAGAATTACTTATCAGAGCGTTTGCGCAGCGATGAAGTTCCAACGATGCTTTATTTAATTCGCCATGGTGAGACTGTTTTAACGCCGCTGCGAAAGTTTTCGGGAACTGGTCCGCTAAATCCAGAATTAACTGAAAAGGGTTTATCGCAAGCAGCCGCTGTGGCTAAGGAGATCGCGAAGTTAAAGCCAGAGATTTTGATTGCTTCACCACTTATGCGAACTACTCAGACCGCCCAAGCGATTGCTGATGCAACTGGGCTTGAAATCAAATTCGATGAAATTTGGTTTGAACTCTCATTCGGAGATTGGGATGGACTCTCATTTGAAGAAGTAAAAGAGAAGTTCCCTGATGAATATCAAGCATGGCTAAATTCTTCTTCATACGCCCCTGCAGGTGGAGAGTCATACGACCAAGGGGGAATCCGAGTTGAAGAAGCGCTTGAAGAGGTCGCAGCTGAATATCCTGGTCAGCGCGTCGTCGTGGTAACTCACAACGGAGTCATTAAATTAGCGGCACAGATTGCCACCGGGGCACCCACCGAAGCGGTCTTTCATATAGATGCAGCACCTTGTTCTATAACTTCAATATCTATTTGGCCATCAGATGGACTGCGCGCACTGCGCAGCCTTAACGAGACAGGACACTTCCGCACATGATCAGTTCAACCGAGTGGCTATTAACTATTGGTGGTCTTGCCGCCGTAATTATCTTTGATTTAGCGCTGGCTATTGCTCATCGCAACAAAGAGACCAGTACAAAAGAGGCGCTGGGGTGGACGCTATTTTATGTATCAGCGGCTATAACTTTTGGCTTGCTAATGCCACGTTGGACCTCAGATCAGCTTCGGACCGAATTCTTTGCAGGATGGCTTACTGAATACGCACTTTCAGTCGACAACATCTTTGTATTTATCATTTTGATTTCAACGCTAAAGGTGAAGAAAGAATCCCAGCAACTTGTTCTTCTCTTCGGAATCCTTATCGCAATTGTTCTGCGTGTAATTTTGATCTTTGCTGGAGTCGCACTTGTAACTCGCTTTACTTCAGCTTTCTACGTCTTTGGTGCATTCTTAATCTTCACAGCTTGGAAGTTAATTAATGAGAAAGAAGAGGTAGAAAAAGATGAAGGTAAGTTAATTGCCTTCCTTCGCAATCGCGGTCTCAGCACATTCGCCATCGCGCTGATCGCCTTGGGCGTTACCGATCTCGTCTTTGCACTTGATTCAATTCCAGCGATCCTTGGGCTAACCACAAGTACATACGTTGTAATTACTGCAAATATCTTCGCCTTAATGGGGCTTCGCCAGCTCTACTTCTTACTGCAAGGTGCGATGGATCGCCTCGTGCATCTCGGGCGCGGACTCTCATTTATCTTGGCATTTATCGGCGTAAAGATGATCCTGCATGCGCTACATGAAAATGGCGTAAAGGTTCCTGATATTTCACTTGAAGTAAGTCTGACAGTTATTGTTTCCGCATTGACCATCACCGCGTTAACAAGTCTTTATGTGACTCGAGAAGCAGTCCGTCCGACCAAGGAGTAAAAATCACCCCTGGTCCCCGCCCAGCGCCCCAGCAATTTCCCTTAACTTCACCAAATTGTTACTCCAAATCATTGACCTACCCCGCTATCTCATGCGTAAACTCAGCACTGAGCAAACCTGTCATCGTTACCACATTTTCCCGGGGCGAACCGTTGAGAGGCCAGCTGGCAGTTCCATTTCTATCCCTAGTAGAAAGCTGAAATAGATATGCGAAACACACTCTCGGTGCGATCATCAAGTCGCACATTTAAGGCAGTACTGGGTGCTTCCCTAGCCGGTGCACTCCTTGTATCTGTAGTTCCATCTGCATCTGCTGCAACCGGAAGCGTTGGCGGCACATGCGTAAAGGTTGGCGATAAGGCAAAGGTCGGAAAGATCAATGTCGAATGTAAATCAGTATCAGGCAAGAAGATCTGGACAGATACAAAGGTTTACAAAGTTTCAATTAGCGCAAACGCAATTCTTGGCGGAAAGAACAACCAGACCGCAACATGGATTCAAAACTATGTAATTCCACAATTCGAACTTTCAAATGCTGACAAGGGAAAGCAAGTAGAAGTTTCCTTCACACCAGCAGGTATCGATGACAATCAATTCAAGACACAGCTTGCTCTTGACCTTGCTTCAAAGCGTGGTCCAGATGTAATGGCGCTTGATGGTTTCTGGGTAGCAGAGTTTGCTGAAGCCGGATACATCAAGCCTCTTGAATCAATCGTTGGCGCTAAATCTGTCAACGCTTGGTCAGGCTGGTCACAGATTCCTAGATCAGTTCAAGGCGTAATGAGCTACGGTGGAAAGAAGTACGGCGTTCCACAAGGAACTGACGGACGCATTATCTACTTCAACAAGAAGTTATTTGCAGATGCTGGACTTCCAGCAAACTGGCAGCCAACTTCATGGGCAGATCTACTTTCTGCTGCAAAGACTATTAAGGCCAAGACACCAACAGTTACACCTCTACAGCTAAATGCTGGAGATGGAATGGGCGAAGCAACTGCTATGCAGGGATTCCTCAACCTTCTTGGTGGAGCAGGTAGCTTGATCTATGACTCAAAGACCAAGAAGTGGACAGGAAATACCAAGGCTGTCCGCGACATGCTCGGCTTCTACGATTCTGTTTACAACAAGGACAAGGTCGGAAACTCTGACTGGCAGCTCCTTGCTGGAGAAAACGGTCGTAACGAATCATTTAAGGCATTCTCAGAAGGAAAGCTTGCAATGATCATCGAAGGTGACTACCTCTGGAGAGGTGTTATCAACCCTGTATCAGGTAACTTCAAGATGGCAGATCGCAACACAAACGTAGGATTCGCAAAGATTCCTGCGCAGACACCTAAGTCAGGTGTTGACGGTCAGAGCTTCATGAGTATGTCTGGCGGAAGCGGATACGCACTAAATCCAAATTCTGCTAACAAGGCAACTGCTTGGGAGCTTCTACAGTTCATCAACTCAAAAGAGCCTGTTTCTACATTCATGGCTATCGGTGGAGCAGTTCGTATTTCACAACGTCAAGATGTGAACTCAGCTGTCCTCAAGTCAGACCCTTGCTTGAAGTTCGTATTTGAGAATGCAATTCCAAATACCTTCTTCCGTCCAGCAAGTGTTAACTACAACGCTGTTTCTGTATTGCTACAGAAGGCAACAACCTCAATCGTTCAAGGTAAGTCAGTTGCAGATACTGCAGCCGCTTACGAGAGCGCGCTGAAGGATCTTGTTGGAGCAGCAAACGTAGCCAGCAACTAAGGCTGCATGAAATCTAAGACGATGAAGGGTTCCCGGGCTGCAAAGCCCGGGAACTCCGTTCTTGGTAAAGGCGCTGCGACCGCCTTCCTATCTCCGTCGCTTATTTTTATCGGAATCTTTCTTCTAATTCCGGCTTTTTGGACGCTCTACCTAGGTTTAACTGATTACAAACTCGTAGGTATAGAAGCGCTAAATCCAAGTTTTGTAGGAATTGATAACTTCACCAAGGCGCTAAACGATCCACAATTTTTAAGTTCGCTCAAGTTAACAATCATTTACGTGATGGGTTCTGCCATCTTCGGCCAGGCGTTACTTGGCTTCATTCTCGCGTGGGTATTAAATGAACTTTCACCAAGAATTCGAAATATCGTTGAGTTAATAGTTATCTTTGCTTGGATCGTTCCTGGCTCAGTCGTAGCGTTCCTATGGTTTGCCTTCTTTAATAAGGAGGAAGGCACACTCAATGCCATCTTGGGCGTAAACATCGACTGGTTACTTGATTATCCAATGCTCTCAATCATTATCTTTAATATCTGGCGCGGGACTGCCTTCTCTATGCTGCTCTTTAGCGCTGCGATTGCCTCGATTCCAAAATCACACATTGAAGTGGCTCGTGTTGCGGGCGCTTCGAAGAT
>JBIIRS010000063.1:0-6553 GCA_044341425.1 Candidatus Planktophila sp.
TACAACGATTTGTACTTCGTTACGAAGACCCTTTACAAATGATGGACGCAATGGGCGATCGATCAAACGGCAGGTAAGAATTGCATCTTCTGATGGACGGCCTTCGCGACGGAAGAATGATCCTGGGATGCGACCAACTGCGTACATCTTCTCTTCAACATCTACTGTTAAAGGGAAGAAATCGAATTGATCTTTTGGAGTCTTTGACGCTGTTGTTGCTGAGAAGATCATTGTCTGATCATCTAAGTAAACAGCTGCGGCTCCTGCTGCTTGACGCGCTAGGCGTCCGGTTTCAAAGCGTATTTCACGCTTTCCGAATTTGCCGTTATCGATAACGGCTACTGATGTTTGTACTTCTTGACCCTCCATGGGTCCTCCTTTTGTTTATGTACCCAGTCCAGGTTCATAAGGAGTTCTCAATTAAATATTAAGTAATGAATCGTCGATCGAAGTTCACGCACAGGGATAAACCTTGCGGAAACCACTACCGAGGACCATTAGCTTTAAAGATTAATGAAAAAGCCAAACTCCCCTGGCGGGTAGTTATTTAATTAGCGGCGAATACCGAGCTTTTCGATAATCGCGCGATAACGATTGATATCTGTCTTAGATAAGTACTGAAGGATGCGACGACGCTGGCCTACGAGCAACAACAGACCGCGACGGTTGTGGTGATCGTGAGGATTGGTCTTCAAATGTGTAGTGATATCTTCAATACGACGTGAGAGCAAAGCAACCTGTGCTTCTGGGCTTCCGGTGTCGGTAGCTGATGAGCCGTACTTTGCAACGATTTCTTTCTTTACTTCTGGTGTTAAAGCCATTTAAGGACTCCTCTTAGTTACCGCCACGACGGCGACCGGTTTGATACACGGTCACTCACTTTGATCGTTGGACAGGGGCAAGGTTACCAGCGGGGCTGCAGATATCGGAAATCGAGCTTTTTAGCCTTCAGTTAACGCTCGCGCCTGATCGCAATCCAACTTCATCTGCGCCAACAACGGCTCGAGGCCATCAAATTTCAAGGTATCACGTAGGCGCCAGCCAAATTCAATAGATGCGTTCTTATCGTAAAGTTCTAAGCCTTCTTGATCGAGTGCATATGCCTCTACTTGGCGACCGCGCACGCCCTCAAATGTTGGATTGGTGCCGATTGAAATTGCGGCAGGCCAGAAGTTGATTCCGACCGTTAACCAACCTGCATATACGCCATCTGCCGGAATTGTTTGGCCATCAATATTTCCTAAGTTGGCGGTTGGATATCCAATTTCGCGACCACGTTTTTCACCGTGGACAACAACGCCATCTAGGCGGTGCGGGCGAGAGAGCAAGGTCCGCGCTTCTTCGACCTTTCCTTCAACGACTAATCTGCGGATGCGAGAAGAAGAAATCGCCTCATTCTCATCTGCTTTAAGATCTTGGACATCTACGGTGAAGTTAAAGTTCAAACCATCTTTGATTAGCGAATCGATATTGCCGGCGGCTTTGTGGCCATAAGTAAAGTTCTTGCCCACGATCACTGTAGAAACGCTCAACTGACCAACCAAAACATCTTTTACAAAATCTTCCGGAGCCATAGCCGCGAATTTTTCATTGAACTTAAGTACCGCAACTTGGTCGGCGTTATGGATCTTTAAGAGTTCAACACGATCTGCCAAAGTTGTAAGCATCGTTGGCGCACGATCCGGTGCGAAAACCTGCATTGGATGTGGGTCGAAGGTGAGCGCGATAATTGAGCGACCATCGGCGATCTCTTTGGCGCGATCGAGCAGCAATTGGTGGCCCTTATGGACGCCATCGAAGACGCCTATTACGACGACACTTCCTGTGCTCATCTGCCTATTATCTCTGAATTAATTCGCCGCTGCAAAAACTGCGATCGGTTTTGCCTTGCCGGATTCGTTCTTCAAAAGTGCGATAAGGCGGTTATCTGGTGAGAGCGCGGCAAAAATATCTTCGCCAGTATTTGAAGGAAGCGGTCTGCCGAATGAAAGTTCTGCGACTTCATCTAGCGCCAGCTCGCGGACCGAGAATGTGGCACGCGCTACATCTGCTAAATCTAAAGTTTTAAATTCTTGCGCCTTTAGCGCATCGAAGGTAATCGCCTGATCAATTGCAAAGCCAGCAACTCGCGTACGGCGCAACGCTGACAAATGGCCACCAACGGCTAATTCGCTGCCTAGATCACGTGCGATCGCGCGGATGAAAGTGCCAGCAGAACAGGTGACATCGATATCAATTTCGATTCGTGAACCTTTATGGCGAATTTCTAAAACATTTAGCGCTGAAATTGTGATGGTGCGGGCGGCGAGTTCGAATACTTCACCTGCACGAACTCGATCATAGGCGCGCTCTCCTGCAACCTTTACTGCAGATACAGAACTTGGGCGTTGCTGAATCTCGCCCACCATTTTGGCAAGGCCGGTTGTGATCTGATCATCATTAATTTTGGAAGCATCTGCCTCAGAGATAACTTCGCCTTCTTGATCATCTGTAACGGTTGCCGCACCTAACACAACGGTTGCCAGATAAGACTTGTCGCCATCGGTGATGTATTGCAGTAAACGTGTGCCGTTACCAAAACCGAGCACGAGTACGCCGGTTGCCATCGGATCTAAAGTGCCAGCGTGGCCAACTTTGCGTGTGCCAAGTGCTTTACGCGCAACTGCCACAACATCATGGCTCGTCATCGCAGGTGCTTTATCTACAACTAGAAATCCATCCATCAGTTAAGGATTAATCTTCAATAACTTTGGGAACTTTATAGGGATCTTCTCCCCCGGCAAATGTTGCGTTCTTACGTAGTTGAGCAACTTCAGCATCTAGAACATGGACCTTATCCAAGAGCGAATCAAGTGCTTTCGCAGATTCAGGAAGTCCATCTTCGAAGAATTCGATAGTTGGAGTAATGCGCGTCTGAAGATCGCGTCCTACAGCGCTGCGAATTACACCTTTTGCGCTCTCAAGTGCGGCGGCAGTTGCAGCACGTTGATCGTCATCACCAAGAACGGTGTAGAAGATCGAAGCGTTTTGCAGATCGCCAGTAACGCGCGCATCTGTGACAGTGACGAAGCCAAGACGAGGATCTTTGATCTTCGTCTCAAGCAGCTGCGCCACTACCACTTTGATGCGATCGGCAACTTTCTGAGTGCGATGTGATTGGCCCATGGTTATGCGCGCTTCTTCTCGCGCATCTCAAAGACCTGAATGGTGTCTCCGATTTGCAGATCCTTCATATTGCCAAGGCCTATACCGCACTCGAAGCCTTCTTTAACTTCGGTGGCATCATCCTTGAAGCGCTTGAGCGAATCAATGGTGAGGTCATCGAGGATGATTTCAGTACCGCGCATAATGCGAGCCTTGGCATTTCGCTTGATAGAACCATCGCGCACGATAGATCCTGCGATATTGCCAGCCTTTGAAGATTTGAAGATCTCACGGACTTCAGCGTTACCGAGAACGATTTCTTCGTACTCTGGCTTGAGCAAGCCCTTAAGAGATAGTTCGATCTCTTCAATTGCATTGTAGATAACTGAATAGAAGCGAACTTCTACGCCTTCTTGATCAGCATAGATCGCTGTCTGTGGTTCTGGCTTAACGTTAAAGCCAATAACTACAGCAGTTGATGCTGATGCCAAAGTGATATCTGACTTGGTGATTGCACCAACGCCACGGTGGATGACGCGTAGATCAACTTCTGCTCCGACATCGAGTTGCATAAGTGCATCTTCGAGCGCTTCGACAGAACCTGAAACGTCACCCTTAAGGATGAGGTTAAGTGTTGAGACCTTGGATTGCTCCATAAAGTCTTCAAGTGAAACCTTCTTGCGCGCCTTAGCAAGTTGCGCGTTACGTTCTGCAGCCTGGCGCTTTTCAGCGATCTGACGCGCAGTACGGTCTTCATCTGCAACCAAGAAGGTATCTCCTGCACTTGGAACCGATGTGAAACCAAGAACCTGCACCGGACGTGATGGTCCAGCCGTTTCTACATTTTGACCGTCCTCATCGAGCATCGCACGTACGCGACCGAATGAACCGCCGGCAACAATTGCATCACCAATCTTGAGCGTTCCGCGTTGCACAAGAACTGTGGCAACTGGTCCGCGACCTCGATCGAGGTGAGCTTCAATGGCAACGCCGCGGGCAGCATCTTCAGCGACTGCGCGAAGATCGATTGCTGCATCTGCGGTGAGTAAAATCGCATCGATAAGTTCGTTAACGCCAAGACCTGATTTAGCAGAGACGTTTACGAAGAGAGTTTCTCCGCCGTACTCTTCTGCGATCAAGTTGTACTCGGTCAATTGCTGGCGGACCTTATCTGGGTTTGCGCCTTCTTTATCGACCTTGTTAACGGCGACAACAATTGGAACATCGGCTGCCTGTGCGTGGTTTAAAGCTTCAATTGTCTGCGGCATGATGCCATCATCTGCTGCAACAACGAGAACTGCGATATCTGTAACTTTTGCACCACGAGCACGCATAGCGGTGAAAGCTTCGTGGCCAGGTGTATCGATAAAGGTAATCGCGCGGTTTACACCATCGTGATCGTGGTGAATTTGGTAGGCGCCGATGTGCTGCGTGATTCCACCCGCTTCGGTCTTTAGGACCTCAGATTTACGGATGGCATCGAGCAAACTGGTCTTACCGTGATCTACGTGGCCCATAACGGTTACAACCGGTGGGCGTGCAACCAGTAGGTCGGCATCGAGATCTTCGAGTTCTTGCGCAAGATCGATATCGAAATCTTGCAAGAGTTCGCGGTCTTCATCTTCTGGGCTAACAATCTGGATTACATAACCAAGTTGAGCGCCGAGAATTTCAAAGGTATCTGCATCTACAGATTGAGTTGCAGTAACCATTTCACCTAAGTGGAATAGCGCTGCAACCAACGCTGCTGCATCTGCACCAATCTTTTCAGCGAAATCTGCCAGAGTTGAACCACGACGCATACGGATCTGAGTCTTTCCATCACCGTGCGGAATAACTGCGCCACCCAATTGTGGAGCTTGCATATTGTCGAATTCATCGCGCAGCGCTTTTCTAGATTTTGGTTTGCGCTTGCTGCTCTTACTTGCATTCTTTCCGAATGCACCTGCAGCGCCGCCGCGACCTGGACCACGATTAGGACCGCCACCAGGACGTTGTGGACCACCAGTAGTTGGCGCACCAGTTGAAGGACCACCAGTTGAAGGACCACCAGAACGGTATGGACCAGAAGATGTTCCCGCTGGACGTGTTTGATAATTTCCAGGACCGCCAGTACCTGCGGGACGTGGAGTATTTGGTCGCGCTGCAAAACCAGGACGAACAGAACCTGGACGTGGTCCTGACATTCCAGGACGTGCACCCGGTGCACCTGCAGGGCGTTGTGGTGGACGCGGAACCGCACCCCCTGTAGAGAATGGATTATTTCCGGGACGTGGTGGACGTGGAACTGCAGGTGTTGTTCCACCAGCAGTTGAAAATGGATTGTTACCTGGGCGCGGTGTAGTTGGTTTGCTCTCTGGCGCAGGTGTTTCTGCATCTGCAGATGGTGCAGGTGTTGGCGCAGGTGCTGGTGCAGCTGCTTGCGCAGCGCTTTCAGCGCGCGATGCTTTCAGAGCCTCTAAGTCAACGCCGAGTTCGGCGGCAAGTTCAGCGGCAAGTTCAGGGTTTACTTCTGCAGTTTTCTTAGCAGCGGTCTTCTTTGCAGCTGCTTTCTTAACTGGCTTCGCATCGGAAACTGGCTTGGCATCGGGATACATCTCGATGAGCTTGCGCACGACCGGCGCTTCTACAGTTGATGATGCTGAGCGGACGAATTCGCCCATTTCTTGGAGTTTTGCAAGGACAACCTTGCTCTCCATACCGAGTTGTTTTGCCAACTCATGTACGCGGACCTTTGACACATTTCTCCTGTCTTGGCCCGCAATCTTTATTCTAGATATTTATCTAGGGATGCGAGCCTTAGTTGTAAGACCTCATAATCTGAACGAGCTCATTTGAGTTTCATATCTTTCGCATCCATATCTTTAAGTTAATAACTAGTCTTCTGACTTTAAACGCTCATCTAAGAACGCTTTAAATTTTGAAAGATCCGGCGCCTGCTCCAGCTTGAAGGCTGATTTAAACGCTTTCCGATCTATTGCGATGTAGCCACAAGATAAGTGGAGCCAGGCTCCCCTACCGTGAGATTTTCCACCGCTTGTTGGAGTAATAACCCCGTCAAGACAGTTGACTCGCAATAGCTGCGAAGGTTCTTGAGATTTACGACAAACGATGCAGGTGCGTATCGGTTTGATACCTCTTTGCATTGCAGCCATTTCTCTAACCTTCAACAAGGGTTAAGGATAGCGAAGAGCGGCTATTTCACCTAAATCCCTGCGTAGCAGGTGCGTTTATTTAGGTCCAATCACCTAGGCACAGTTGGGGTGTCGGGATGGATATCAATACGCCAACCAGTCAGACGTGCAGCCAAGCGCGCATTCTGTCCATCTTTACCAATCGCAAGTGATAGTTGGTAATCAGGCACTGTCACCTTTGCAGATCGCGTTGCTAGATCAACAATTTCAACCTT
>JBIIRS010000004.1:0-21236 GCA_044341425.1 Candidatus Planktophila sp.
TTAAATTCGATTTCAACTACTGCGCGCTTTATATCTGCGAAGTTAACGGTATGGGTTTTTATGCGACCTTTGATGTTTTCAACTAGCGTTGCAGTTACCTCGTTAAATTCGGTGAGGCGACCAGTGGTCACCGTTCCATCTTGCAAAGTCACCTTTACTAGGCGAGTTAAATTCTTGGTCCAGTGGCGGGGCAGAGTTAGCGGACGATCAACGCCAGGTGAAGTTACTTCTAGAGTAAATGGTGTTTCATCCATAAAGGTTGCGGTATCGAGAAGCTCTGAGATCAGACGTGAGACAACGGTGACTTGATCTAGGTTTAGCGGGCTTTGGCCATCAACGATGCATGTAACTACACGGTGGCTGCCGGCAGATGTTAATTGGACTTCTTCAAGATAGAAACCGGCTTCAGTAACAGCGGGTTCGATCAACTGGGTAATTGACTGTGTCAGTGACACTTGTGGCTCCTTTATTAACTTTTTATTTATTTGTTATTTAGTTTTTACTACAGGCTAAGTTTAGCACCGATTAAATTAGGGTTAACGCAGCGCGGTAAAGGTATCGAAGGCCACTTTTAGAATCAGCGCTGCAGTTATTCCCATAAAGACTTTTCGAACTAAACCTGAGCCGCCACGTAGGGCAATACGAACACCAATTAGCCCGCCACAGACATTTGCGATCGCCAGTGTTAAGCCGATTTTCCAGAGAATTTCACCGTTGACGCCAAAGACCAGAATGGCACCGGCATTGGTAGCGACATTGACGACTTTGGCTATTGCAGAGGCTGATAGAAATGCAAAACCCATGACTGCGACCAATAAAAGAATTAAGAAAGAACCGGTCCCTGGACCGATGATTCCATCGTAGAAACCAATTACTAGCGCAGCGACAGCGGAAATCTTTAACCTTTTGCTTTCGCTATGTCGCATAGATTCAATCTGACCTAACTGCGGACGTTTCCAGGTATAGATCAGAACTGCGATCAAGAGTGCAACAACTAGCGGCTTCAGAACTTCTGTTGGGATAAGTGAGGCAAGAGATGCCCCACCCATCGATCCAATAAAGGCGGGAATCGCCATAACAACTAATAACTTAGAACTCACCTTTATATTTCGCCGATAGGTAAGGGCGGAGGCGGCTGTTCCAAAAATGGATGGAACTTTATTTGTTCCGAGAACTACAACGGTTTCAGTTTTCGCAAGTCCTATCAACATTGCGGGAAGTTGAATTAACCCTCCCCCGCCAGCGATCGCATCAATAAGCCCAGCGCAGAAAGCAGCGGCTGCCAGAAAGGCGAGTGTGTAGAGAGTTAGATCTGCAAACACTTTAGGAAAGTGATGCGATTAGAGTTGTTACGGCAGAGATGGCATCGCCAACTGCAACTTCTGATTTCTCACCTGATTTACGGTTGCGGAGTTCAATCTTGCCATCTGCAAGTGATTTACCAACAACAATGATTACTGGAATACCGATTAGCTCGGCATCTTTAAATTTAACCCCAGCGCTTGGATCACGACGATCATCGAGCATCACTGTTATGCCAGAAGCCTCAAGATTGGTTGCGATATCGAGTGCGGTATCAAATGGCAGATCTTCTTTGCCAGTAGCAACGATATGCACCTTCGCTGGCGCTACTTCTAGCGGCCAAACCAAGCCAATTTCGTCATAACTTTGTTCAGCGATCGCCGCTACTGCACGTGATACGCCAATTCCATAAGAACCCATAGTGACAACTTGTGATTTGCCGTTTTGATCAAGCACGGTAAGACCAAGTGCATCAGCGTACTTGCGACCCAATTGGAAGATATGGCCGATCTCAATTGCGCGATCAATAACAACTGCGGTTGAACATTCTGGACATGAATCGCCTTCGCGGATTTCAGCAGCTTCAACGTAGGCATCTGGTGTGAAGTCACGACCATTAACAACGTTACGAGCATGGCGATCTTTCTTATTTGCACCAGTTACCCATGAAGTGCCAGGTGCAACGCGAGGATCGGCATAAACAGTGATGCCAAACTTTCCAGCATCTTGTGGACCGATATATCCCTTAACTAAACCTGGATGCTTTGCAAAATCTGCTTCTTCAAATACGCGTAACTCTTCAACGCCGGGCAGCCCTGCCTGCAAACGCTTTAGATCAACTTCGCGATCACCTGGCACCAAAACTGAGATCGCTTTGTTGTCGGCCATCAATAAAACATTCTTTAGGGTTGATGCCCCGGTAAAACCACCACCAAATTTTGAATTGAGTACATCAACGAGTGAATCAATAGTTGGAGTATTTGGAGTATCGAGTTCCTCAAGCGCTGGAACACCTGATGCATCGGCAGGCGCAACTTTGGTGACCATCGCTTCTACGTTGGCGGCGAATCCACACTTAGGGCAGAGAACGTAAGTATCTTCTCCTGTTGGACAAGGCGCTAAGAACTCTTCGGATTTAGATCCGCCCATCGCGCCAGAGACTGCCTTAACGATGTTGTATTTGAGGTGTAAGCGATCAAAGGTACTGATGTAAGCGTCGCGATGCTTATCGTAAGAAACTCCCAAGCCCTCATCAGTTAAATCAAAAGAGTAAGAATCCTTCATTACAAATTCGCGGCCGCGGATGATTCCGCTACGTGGGCGTGCTTCATCGCGGAACTTATTTTGAATCTGATAAATAGTAAGTGGCAGATCTTTATATGATGAATATTCGCCTTTAACCATCAGGGTGAACATCTCTTCATGGGTTGGACCTAGTAAATAATCTCCACCTTTGCGATCTTGCAATCTAAAGAGCGATGGACCGTACTCTTCCCAGCGATTGGTGGCCTCATATGCCTCTTTCGGCAAGAGCGCTGGAAAATGTACTTCTTGAAATCCAGCGTTATCCATTTCTTCACGGATAATGTTTTCAACGTTGCGCAGTGTGATTACGCCAAGTGGCAACCATGAGTAAATTCCAGCAGCGATACGGCGGATATAGCCCGCGCGTACTAAGAGCTTGTGGCTTGGAACTTCTGCATCTGCAGGATCATCGCGCAGAGTGCGAAGAAATAGGCTGGACATGCGCAACATGGGCGCAACCTTATCGCGTTATTACTTAACTGTGACGGAAGGTTCGCCTGAACCAACGCCAGCGGCTTCCATTTCCTCAGCCAAACGCATCGCTTCTTCGATAAGAGTTTCAACGATCATCGCTTCAGGAACAGTCTTGATTACTTCACCCTTAACAAAGATCTGGCCTTTACCGTTTCCAGATGCAACACCAAGATCTGCCTCACGCGCTTCGCCGGGTCCATTTACGACGCAACCCATAACGGCAACGCGAAGTGGAACTGTCATTCCTTCAAGACCGGCTTGGACTTTTTCAGCCAAGGTATAGACATCTACTTGTGCGCGACCACATGAAGGGCAAGAGACAATCTCGAGTTTACGTTGGCGCAAGTTAAGTGATTCAAGGATTGAAATGCCAACCTTTACCTCTTCAACAGGGGGTGCTGACATTGATACGCGAATAGTGTCGCCGATACCTTCTGCCAAAAGAATTCCAAATGCGGTTGCAGATTTAATTGTTGCTTGGAAGGCAGGACCTGCTTCGGTCACGCCAAGGTGCAATGGGTATTCACACTTTGCAGCCAAGATGCGATAGGCATTTACCATTGTTACTGGATCATGATGCTTAACTGAAATTTTTAGATCTGAGAAACCGTGCTCTTCAAAGAGCGATGCTTCCCAGAGCGCGGATTCGGCAAGTGCCTCAGGCGTTGCTTTGCCGTATTTTGCTAGCAAACGTGGATCAAGTGAACCAGCATTTACTCCGATACGAATTGGGATACCAGCATCGCCTGCAGCCTTGGCTACCTCTTTAACCTTGTCATCAAATTGTTTTATATTTCCTGGGTTTACGCGAACTGCCGCACAACCGGCATCGATTGCGGCGAAGATATATTTTGGCTGGAAGTGAATATCAGCGATAACTGGAATCTGAGATTTCTTAGCGATCTGTGCCAGCGCATCGGCATCATCTTGACTTGGCACTGCAACGCGAACGATCTGGCACCCAGCTGCCGTTAACTCGGCGATCTGCTGCAGAGTTGAATTTACATCGGCAGTTAGCGTCGTGCACATAGATTGCACGCTTACCGGTGAATCGCTTCCAACACCAATGCTTCCAACCTTTAACTGCCTTGTCTTGCGACGCGGATGAAGTGGAGCAGGTGGGGCGCTAGGAATTCCGAGATCAACCATGGGGCTATTCTGCACCAAAAAATGGTAATCGGCGATTTAACCGCCGCAGCGCTGCTTAGAAGTTGAGCAAAATTGGATTGAAGATATCTGCAATCAAAAGTAGAACTGTGAGCGCAGCCAAGATCACAAAGACCGTTGCAGTAATTGGTGTGAGCACTTGCACATCGATGGCGGCAGGGCGCGGTTTGCGGCGAATTTTCGCAAAGAGCGCACGGATTTCATCTGCAATCGCAACCGCCATATGGCCGCCATCTAAAGGCAGAATCGGTAAGAGATTAAATAAACCGACAAAGATATTTAGGCTTGCCACAATTAAAATAAAGGTTCCGAGGCGCTCGGAGAGATTTAACTGATCGCTCGCAGCTGCTTGCCCCGAAACGCGGGCGACGCCGACAACTCCGACTAAACCATTTTCATCACGATCTTGGCCACCGAAAGTTTGGCCCCAGAGCGCTGGAATTTTCGTTGGTAGTTGTACCAGCGCTGTTGCAGAAGTAGTGGTGAAGCGCCAAGTTAGCTCTGCTGCTCGAGTGACTGATGAGACCGGGCTCATCTTCTTGGTACCAAATTCGTTGATAATTCCAAGTACATAACGTGAGGTGCCATCATCTATATCTGTCATGCGTGGTGCTGCAGAAATCTCTTGAATTACGCCGCCTCTTTCAATGGTGAAGGTGAGCGGGCGTCCTTCAGAGTTTCGAATCTTTAAAAGTTGGTCTTGCCAATCGGTTGAGCGATCTCCATCAATTGCAATTATCTCGTCGCCTTTTTGAAAACCAGCCGCTGCTGCAGCGCTATTAGGTGCAACAGAATCGATAACTGGTAGGACTTGGTTTACGCCTACGCCAGCTAAGAGAACGAAGAGCAAGATATATCCAAGAACAAAGTGAAGAAATGAACCTGCACCTAAGACAATTAACTTGCGCCCGGATGATGCGCGATAGAAGGCGCGGCTTTCTTCACCTTCTGGCATCTCATCGCGTGGAGTCATTCCGTCGATGCGGCAATAACCACCAGCTGGGATCGCCTTGATTCCGAACTCTGTTTCGCCACGTTGACACGACCAGAGACGCTTGCCAAATCCAACGAAGAACTCAGAGACGCGCATTCCGTAGCGGCGCGCTGTGAGGTAGTGGCCAAATTCGTGCACCATCACAGAGAAGAGCAGAGCAAAGATAAAGGCGAGGATTCCGACGAGTTGCATTAACGGGCTACTTTCTGAAGAAGTTCGGTGGCGATTGCTCGCGCATCCTCTTCGATGGCACTGACATCGGCTAGATCACGCGGGGCGCTTGCTGATTTTCCGCCGAGTTTCTGAACAACTTCCTCAACTGTTTCCACGATTGATGTAAAGCCAATTTTTCCTGAGATAAATGAGGCAACGCATACTTCGTTTGCGGCGTTGAAGATTGCCGGCAGTCCTCCGCCGAGTGCGCCGCACCGTCGCGCCAAATCAATTGCTGGGAAGCGCTCGTTATCGATCGGTGCAAATGTCCAAGTGTGTGATTGCGTCCAATCAATTGGCGAAGTTGCCGCCTTAACGCGATCTGGATAGTTAATTGCGAAAGAGATTGGCCCCTTCATATTTGGAGGCGATCCTTGTGCAATCGTTGAACCATCTACGTACTCAACCATTGAGTGCACAACTGACTGCGGATGAATAACCGCTTCAATCTGTGAGTAAGGAATCGCAAATAGGTAATGGGCTTCAATTATTTCAAGGCCCTTATTTACGAGCGTCGCAGAGTTGATTGTTACGACCGGACCCATCGACCATGTTGGGTGGTTCAGGGCTTCTGCAACGGTGATCGTAGATAAATCGGTGCGGTCGCGAAATGGGCCTCCACTTGCTGTGAGAACTAACTTGGAAACTTCGGATTTCTTACCGCCCATTAACGATTGCCAGAGAGCTGAATGCTCAGAATCAACCGGCAAAAGTTGGTCAGGTTTAGTTAGCGACATAACTAAATCTCCACCTGCCACGAGAGATTCTTTATTGGCTAAAGCGACGCGATTTCCTACGCGAAGTGCTGCCAGAGTTGGGCCCAAACCGATTGAGCCAGTTATGCCATTTAAAACAACATCACAGGTAATTGCCGCAATTTCAGTTGATGCCAGCGGCCCATCAATTACCGTTGAATTTGGTAGCGCAGCCTTAATCTGATCAGCGTTCTTCGTTACACCAATTACCGGAACGTTAAATTTCTTTGCCTGGGCGATTAATAGATCGGTATTACTGCCAGCTGCCGTTATGGCAACAACGCGAAATAGCGATGGATTTGCTTCAACTATTTCCAGGGCCTGCACACCAATAGATCCCGTGGAGCCAAGGATTACTAAATCTTTCACTGCTGCCACCAATTAACTATCTATCGAGAAGATTTTGCGTTGGTGAATACGGAGTTCCGCTACGGCGTTTTGCAATCCCAGATAGCGCTTCAAGTACTACGCGGTTGGCAAGAATGGCGGTGATATCAGCGCTATCAAATGGCGGAGCTACTTCAACGACATCAATTCCGACAACAGGAAGTTCGAGACAGATACGGCGCACTGCTTCAAGTAGTTCGCGACTTGTCATTCCACCTGGTTCTGGCGTTCCGGTACCTGGAGCCATACCTGGATCAACTACATCGATATCAACTGAGAGAAATACCCCATCGCATCCATCGGTGAGAGTTGCAAAAGATTCATCGAGGACTTTATTTAGCCCACGATGATGAATTTCAGTCATCTCGTATGAGCGCATACCTTGATCGCGCATCCAATTTAAAGTCTTGTCATCTGGCCAATATCCGCGAAGACCAAGTTGCAGGAAGCGATCACCACGAACATGTCCTGATTCAATTAAGCGACGCATCGGAGTTCCGTGGCCAACTAGCGCACCAAATTGATCTTCACCTGTATCGGCATGAGCATCAAAGTGGATCATCGAAATTTTGCCAAGGCCACGATGCTTTGCAATTCCTGCAACATCTGCTGATGCGATCGAGTGATCTCCCCCAAGAATTACTGGGATCTTTCCAGCGCGCGAAATCTTTTCAGTTGCTTCTTCCAAAACCTTAAGCGATGCAACTAGATCTCCAGGAGGCATCATTAAATCGCCAGCGTCATAAACCTTTAACGCCTTGAGCGCATCGATGCGCAGCGCCAGATGCGGGCGCTCAGCATCGTGTGGCAGATAATCTCCACCGCGAATCGCCTGCGGACCAAACTTTGCTCCAGAGCGGTGTGAAGTTCCGGAATCTATTGGCGCACCAACAATGATTACATCGGCGTCGGCATATGACTTTGGATCATCTAGATCACACTGCGGGATGCCAAGGAATGAAAAACTTGGTCCATACATATTGCCGTGGTTTGCCATTGGTTAAGGATAGTTGCTAATGATTAAGAATCGAACCCAAGACCAAGTGAATCTAGGAGTTTGAGCCAGAGATTGCGCTTTCCTTCGTTCTTATCAGCCTGATTTATCGACCATTGCGTGAGGCGGATAAAAATGAATCTGAGAGGTTCAGGTGGAAATGGCATGGGCTTCTTGCGAACCATCTTTAATCTAGTTCGCTCATTATCTTTACCGTCCAATAGATCAAGCATTACTTGAGCACCAAAGCGCGTTGACCCAACTCCCAAACCTGTGTAACCCAAGACATAAGAAACTCGACCGCCATAGGCAACTCCCCAGAAAGGTGAGAAACGCGAACAAGTGTCGATTGCTCCGCCCCAACCGTGGGTGAATTTAATTCCCTTTAACTGCGGGAAAGTTTCTAAGAATGCCTCTGCCAGATGGGCGTAAGTTTCGGCATCTGTTTCATACTCTTGGCGCACCTTGCCACGGAAGTTATAGATGGCATCGTATCCACCCCAGAGAATTTCATTATCTTTAGTCATTCGATAGTAATGAAACTGGTTGCCAGCATCGGATAGACCTTCGCGCTCTTTCCAGCCAATTGATTCGAGTTGTTCAGCGGTCAAAGGTTCAGTGACGAGTTGGAAGTCATAGACAGGTACTACATATTTATGTGCGCGCTTAATGAGTGACTTGAAAACATTTGTGGCTAGTGCAACTTTCGTGGCGTAAACGCTTCCATAAGGAGTGTGAACAATCATGCCGTTCTTGGTGCGCTCTAAGCGATCAACGTGTGAATTTTCAAATATCTTTACACCCAGGCTGATACATGCTCGCTCGAGCCCCCAAACTAAGCGAGCAGGATCTACCAACGCCGTTCCATCTGGATCCCAGAGCGCTCCTTTGTAGATCGGAGATTTGATTCGAGATTGAATCTGTTTCTGGGTTAAGAGTTCTACATTGTCGCCAAATGAATTTCGGAGATTGGCTTCTTCTTCTAAGCCCTGCATCTGCCAATCTTCAACGGCAACGCGAAGTTCACCGTTCCATTCGAAATCACATTCGATGCCGTACTTCTTGATCGTCGCCTCGATCGCATCTAGATTCTCGCGACCTAACTTTTCGATTACAGCCATCTCATCTTTAAATCGACCATACCCATTCATGAAGCCATGAGTTAGTGAGTAACTGCAGAAACCGCCGTTGCGACCAGATGCGCCCGCACCTGTTTCGCGTTGCTCGATAACAACAACTTCGCGATCTGGATTTGCTTCCTTAGCTAAGAGCGCAGTCCATAGACCGGTGTAACCAGCGCCAACAATGCACAAATCAGATGTCACATCGCCGATTAGCGTTGGATGCGGCAAAGGCTCGAGCGGATCTTGATCCAACCAATAAAGCTCGGGTTGCATCTGGGATAAATGTTTAAGGATAGAAGGATCGATGGTAGCCATCGCTTTTTCCGGGAACTCCCGGAAATCACCTCTTCAATTACTACTAGTAGTTGTCCCGGGTCCTCCGGAGTCCAACCCCATAACGCAGGTTTCTCGATTTACAACCTGTGGTTCGTTATAGATACGACTTTATATTAGCGCGCTTTACGGCGATTTACTATCTGACCCGCCAGAACTATCGCCAGCGCAAGGAAGAACATGCCTGAGGCAATTACATTTGCCTGTGCGGGAATTCCGCGAGCAGCTGCTGTGTAAACAAACTTGGGGAAAGTTATAACTGTTCCTGAGTTGAAGTTGGTAATAATGAAATCATCAAATGAGAGGCTAAAGGCCAGCAACGCAGCTCCTGCAATACCAGGTGCTACGAGTGGAAGAGTTACGCGACGGAAAGTTTGAAATTCGTTGGCATATAGATCCATTGCCGCTTGTTCAAGTCGCGGATCAAGGCTTGCAATACGTGCCTTAACGGTGACGACAACAAATGAGATACAGAAAACCACGTGCGCAATAACCGTTGGCCAAAATCCTGGATTAATTTGAAATGTTAAGAAGAGGGATAACAGTGATGCGCCAAGGACAATTTCAGGAGTAGCCATCGGCAAGAAGATCAAGAGGTTAGAAGTTGAGCGTCCTCTAAATTTATGGCGTCCGATAGCAAAGGCGATCATCGTTCCCAGAATGGTCGAGAATACAGTTACGATCAAGCCAATATTGATCGAATTTACTAGCGCGTTACAGACTTCAGGTGCACCACAAGGGTTCTGCCAGTTACTGAGAGTAAATCCCTTCCAGACCAGGTTGCTCTTTCCGGAATCGTTAAACGAAAATGCAAAAGTGTAGGCAACAGGAATAAAGAGATAGGTAAAGGCCAAGAACATATAAACGCGGATTAAGTTACGGCCAAACCAACGTCGGAATCTAATAACGGGAGAAATCGTTGGCGCTGCTGCTTCAGCAATCTTCTTGCTCATACCAACTCCTCCGTTCCGGCCTTACGAATGTAGAGAGTTACCAATATCAAGATCGCTGCCATCAAAGTAAAGGAAAGTGCGGCGGCAGTTGGGTAATCAACGATTCTGAAGTATCGAGATTCAATGACGTTACCAATCATCTTGGTATTAGGGCTTCCCAAGATCGCTGCATTTACGTAATCACCAGCTGCAGGAATAAAGGTAAGTAGCGTTCCGGCAACCACACCTGGCATAGATAACGGCAGTGTGACTTTGCGAAATGTAGTAAACCCATTTGCGTAGAGATCACCGGATGCCTCAAGCGTACGTGGATCAATACGATCGATCGAGGCATACAGCGGCAAGGTCATAAACGGCAAGAAGTTATAGGTCATACCCATAACAACGGCAAAAGACGTTGAAGTCAGGGTGGTGCTATCGCCAATTATTCCTATGGTTCGCAGAGTCGGAACCACAAAGCCTTCTTCGCCAAGAATCTGTTTCCATGCCACTGTGCGAAGAATAAAAGATGTGAAGAATGGCGCAATGACCAAAACTAAGAAGAGGTTCTTGTACTTGCCTGATTTAAAGGCGATTGCGTAAGCCAATGGATACGAGATCGCTAGCGCCAGAAGCGTTGCAATAAGTGCGTAAACAAATGAGCGCCCAAACTGTTCTCTGTTTTCGATGAATGCATCAATATAGTTTTGAAAACGCAAGGTTTGCTCGTATTGGCCGGTATCTCCACCGCTAATTGGAGTCTGGGTCGATGTTTGTGCCAAATTTACGATCGGCAAGATAAAGAAAGTAAAGAGGAAAGCAAAACCAGGCAAAAGAAGAAGGTAAGGAGTTCTGATCTTTTGCATCGAAGTTGCGACTTACTCTTCGTCTAGATCTTCAGGGGTTACTTCAGATCCAGCAGTAATGTCTTCATCACCGCGGAGTGCGAAGGTGAAGACTGGTGCCCAAGAAATGTTTACGGCATCGCCCTTATTAAATGGCGCGACTCCATCATCGTTTTGTTCAAAGACCATTAGCTCTTGTCCCCAAGGCATTTCCACCTGGTACTGAGTTGATACGCCGATATATGAAACATCTTCGATGCGTCCGCCGGTTAGAACGTTTCCGGACACAGGTGTATCTAGCAACGAAATACGGAATTTTTCAGGGCGAATACCCGCGTACATTGAGTTATCTACTGCATGCGAACGGTTCTTAGGAAGTGAAATCTTCTGTCCGTAGAGATCGGCGATGATTGAATCGCCATCGTTGCCGGTGATCGTTCCCTTAATTAGATTTGATTGGCCAAGGAAGTTAGCCACAAATGCGGTCTCTGGATTGTCATAGAGATCTGCAGGAGATCCCATCTGCTCAATCTTTCCTTCATTCATAACCGCGATCGTGTCGGCCATAGTCATGGCTTCTTCTTGATCGTGAGTTACGTGAACGAAAGTTAAACCAACTTCTTTCTGAATCCATTTAAGTTCGATCTGCATTTGGCGACGTAATTTAAGATCGAGCGCGCCAAGTGGTTCATCGAGAAGCAGAAGCGCCGGACGGTTAACGATCGCGCGAGCAAGTGCGATGCGTTGTTGCTGTCCGCCAGAGAGCTGAGTTGGCTTGCGACCTGCCAGATGTGGAAGTTCAACTAAGTTAAGAACCTTATTAACTTCGGCATCTACATCTTTAATACCGCGACGGCGCAGGCCGAATGCGATATTTTCAAAGATAGTTAGATGTGGAAAGAGCGCGTAGTTCTGAAAAACGGTATTGATCGGACGCTGATACGGCTTTGTAGTCGTGATATCAGTTTCACCTAAGTGAATGCTGCCAATCGTTGGTTCTTCAAGTCCTGCGATCATGCGCAAGGTTGTCGTCTTACCGCACCCAGAAGGTCCAAGTAGTGCAAAGAATGAACCTTTAGGGATGGTAAGTGACAGATCATCTACCGCCTTGAAATCACCATACTCTTTAGTGATTCGAGTAAGTATTAAATCCCCTCGCGCCGAACTAGCGTCAAAAGACACTTAGTTGCCGGCGGCCTTCTGGAACGCTTCGGTCCAAGCAGTCTCTTCTGTTGGAGTTAGCGAACGGAAGACGCTGAGGTTCTTCATCGTTGCTTCAGTTGGGAAGATGTATTCGCTCTTAGCTAGATCTGGATCAATCTTCTCCATCTCAGCCTGAGCGCCCTTAACTGGAGTTACATAGTTAACGTAGGCAGCAACTTCTGCTGCAATCGCTGGGTCGTAGTACCAGTTGATCAACTTTTCAGCACTTGCCTTGGCTTCAGGAGTTGCAGTTGATGGGATCAAGAGGTTGTCGCCTGAAATAGTTCCGCCTGACTCAGGAATTGCGAAGTCAAACTTTCCTTCATTCTCTGAAGCCAAGATAAACATATCTCCTGACCAACCTATAACAGCAGTTGCATCGCCTGAAGTCAGATCTTCTGCGTATTCATTGCCCTTAACGCCGCGAATCCAGCCATCTGAAATCTTTCCAGCCATGAAATCAACTGCGTTCATATACTGATCTTCAGTAACAGTTGCAGGATCTGCGCCTTGCGCTAGCAAGATAATTCCGATTGTGTCGCGAAGTTCAGAGAGCACAACGATCTTGCCCTTATTTGATGGAGCGAAGAGATCATCGAGTGTACGAATTCCCTTTGGGTTCTTCTCGGTATTCCAACCGAAACCACCCATGATGCCTTGCCATGTCATAGTTTGTTCACGGTTTGGATCGTATGAAGGTGATGCAAGTGTGTCGAGAATATTTGACTTATTTGGAATATTTGCTGCATCAAACTTCTGTGCATAACCAAGGCGTATCCAACGCGCTGCCATCCAGTCTGTTGGGCTGACAAGGTCGTAACCGATATCTTCGTTTAGCTTTAGTTGCGCTTGAACTTTTCCGTAGAACTCATCGTTATCGTTGTAATCTTCAAAGTATTTTGTTTCGATACCAGTTGCTTCAGTGAACTTATCAAGTGTTGGATAAGTCTTATTATCTTCATCAAAATCTAAATAGAGAGGCCAGTTGCCCCAACGAACTAATTCACCTGATGCAGCAGAATCGCCGCCTGATCCACATGCGGCGAGCGCACCAGCAGCGCCAACGCCACCGATACCTGCGAGAACTGCGCGACGTGAAACACGCGCGTTGATGATTGAACGTGCTTCTGGTGATAGAGGTGACTTCTTAGCCATGTTGATGGGCTCCTTTTTGATTTTCCGGAACAAGGGACGGTTGTGCAGGGCTCATTATGTAACCGATTTGCCCTGCACGCCAAACAATTTCGCTGTGATTTAGCGAAAATTTGTCGAGATTTTTACCCGTTTAGGTTGGTCATGACGTGCTTGATGCGGGTGTAATCCTCAAAGCCGTAGCTCGACAGATCTTTGCCATAGCCCGAGCGCTTGAAGCCGCCGTGCGGCATCTCGGCAACGATTGGGATGTGGGTATTGATCCAGACGCAGCCGAAGTCAAAGGCCTTGGCCATGCGCATCGCGGTGCCGTGATCCTTGGTCCAGACAGATGATGCCAACCCGTACTCGACGCCATTTGAAAGGGCGATCGCTTCGGCTTCATCCTTAAATTTCTGGATAGTAATGACCGGTCCAAAGATTTCAGATTGGATGTGCTCATCCTGCTGACGAAGGTCGGCGATCACTGTTGGAGCGATGAAGTAGCCTGCGCGATCTAGGGCTGCCCCACCTGCAGCAACGCGCGCATGCGATGGCACGCGATTTAGGAAGCCCTTAACGCGTTCGAATTGCGCGGCGTTATTTACTGGACCAACGATTACATCTTCATTTGGCATACCAACTGCGATCTCGTTAGTTGCCTGGTGTGCGAGAAGTTTGACCATCTCTTCATAGACGCCTTCTTGCACCAACACGCGAGTTGCAGCGGTGCAATCCTGACCTGAGTTGAAGAATCCTGCGATTGCGATACCTGCTGCAGCTGCTTCTAGATCTGCATCGTTAAAGACTACAACTGGAGCCTTGCCACCGAGTTCAAGGTGAACGCGCTTTAACTGCTTTGCGGCACTTCCCGCAACTTCCATACCTGCGCGAACAGAACCGGTGATTGAAACCATCGCTGGCGTTGCATGCTCAACAACTGCTTTTCCGGTTTCACGTTCTCCGCAAATCACATTGATTACGCCATCAGGTAAGAATTCGCCCATGATCTCAGCCATAAATACTGTTGATGCTGGAGTTGTGTCACTTGGCTTTAGTACAACCGCGTTACCCGCAGCAATTGCCGGTGCCCATTTCCAAACCGCCATCATCATTGGGTAGTTCCATGGAGTTACTTGCCCGCAAACACCCACTGGTTCGCGACGAATAAATGAGGTCATTCCCTTCATATATTCACCCGCAGACTTGCCCTCTAAATTGCGAGCAGCGCCAGCGAAGAAGCGGATCTGATCAATCATTGGCGGAACTTCTTCTGAAGTTGTTAGCCCAATTGGCTTACCGCAGTTTTCGGATTCAATGGCGATGATTTCATCTGCGCGAGATTCGATCGCATCGGCAATTTTCAGGAGTGCGCGTTGGCGCTCTGAAGGAGTTGAATCACGCCATTCGGTGAAGGCGTTAGCGGCAGCAGACATAGCCTTATCGACATCGGCGGCGTTTGAATTCGGAGCAGTTGCGAATGCTTCTCCTGTTGCTGGGTTAATCAGCGTAGTTGTCTCACCCGATGACGAATCAACGAGCTTGCCGTTAACAAAGTTCTGCAACTTTTTCATTTTACTTCTGCCCCTTTACTGCACGAATCAGTTGATCACCGTGATCAACTGGATGTTTTGAATAACCTTCTAACCATTTAGCAATTGTGTAGTGACCGGATTCTGAGTGAACCCCAGACTTTTCCAGATCTGACTCTTGCAGACGCTTAACAATGTCGAGTGAACCGGCACGTACTGCGGCAAAGACAGCAATTGAATTTTCAACTGGTGCGCTTTCATAACCAAGTTGCGGCGCAGTTGCCCAAAGATTTTCGTCATAACCTTGGATGATTGATCCTTCAGGTTCTGCAACTAAACGACGCAAGCGAGCATATGACTGCGCCTCTGAATCCGCTACGTGATGAATAATCTGACGAGCAGACCAACCTTCGGGATCTTTGATATCTAATTGATCAGCCGCTACTCCACGCGCCAAATTCAAAAAGTACTGGGTTGAAGATTCGTAAACTGCTGCCTGCTCGTTGATGCTCATGCCGTTGAGTCTATTTACTCTTTTCGGCTGCTGCCAACTGTCCGCAGGCGCCATCGATCTCGCGCCCGCGGGTATCGCGCACGGTCACGGGAACGCCATAGTTCTCCAGGATTCTCACAAACTCGACCTCATCTTCGTGGCGGGATGCGGTCCATTTTGAACCAGGCGTTGGGTTAAGCGGGATTAAATTAACGTGGGCGTTGCGACTCTTGAGCAAACGCCCCAATAAATCTGCACGCCAAGATTGATCATTGATATCGCGGATTAGCGCGTACTCGATTGAATAGCGGCGACCGGTCTTCTTCTCGTAAGCATCGGCTGCGGCTAGAACTTCGCGAACATTGAAGCGCGAGTTAATTGGTACAAGTGAGTCGCGGAGTTCGTCATCTGGCGTATGCAGAGAAACCGCCAAGGTGCAGTTGATGCCCTCATCCATTAGCTTCTCAATTCCATTTACCAAACCAACTGTTGAAACGGTTACTGATCGGGCGCTAATGCCTAAACCGTCAGGGTTTGGATCTGTGATGTTGCGAAGCGTGCGAACAACTGCGTTGTAATTTGCAAGCGGCTCGCCCATTCCCATAAATACGATATTGGAAAGTCGCGCTTCTCCCCCAGGAAGTTCGCCATTGGCACAGGCACGTGCGGCAGCCACGATCTGTTCGGTGATTTCACCAGCAGTCAGGTTCCGAGTGAGACCCGCTTGACCGGTTGCACAGAACGGACAGTTCATGCCGCATCCTGCTTGAGATGAGATACAAACGGTGACGCGGTCGGTGTAACGCATCAATACGGATTCAACTAAAACACCGTCATGCAATTTCCAGAGATCTTTCCGAGTCATGCCATTATCTGTGGTTCGTGATGTGACAAGTTGAATTAACTTTGGTGTTAGCGCATCAGCAATTGATTGACGTTCAGCCGCCGGGATATCAGTCCACTCTTCTGGGTTATTTGATAGGTGTGAGAAGTAATGAGTTGCGACTTGAGAAGCGCGGAAAGGTTGTAAGCCAAGTTCTTTCGCCCAGATCTTGCGATCAGCAGGCGATAGATCAGCTAAATGCTTTGGCGCTTTCTTACGTTGTACCGGCTCATCAAAGACCAGTTTTATCTCGGTCATAGGTAACGCTTAACTAGTTCAAGGGCTAGCCAAAGCGCAGGCGCTGAAAGTAGAACAGAATCTAAGCGATCGAGCATGCCGCCATGGCCCGGCAACAAAGTACCCATATCTTTCAAGGACATATCGCGCTTTAGCGCGCTCTCAATTAAATCTCCAGAGGTTGCCGTAAATACGATCATTAGCCCGGCGATAACGCCAATCCACCATTTCATCTCCAAGATGTAATGGAATGCGAGTGCCCCACCAATTGAGGTGAAGATGATTGAACCAACCAGGCCTTCCCAAGATTTCTTAGGGCTGATCTTTGGCACCATCGGATGTTTTCCTAGTAAAACACCGACTAAGTATCCAAAGGTGTCATTACATCCAACGAGAACTACGAAGGTCATAACGCGTTCCAGCCCAGTACTTGGGCGAGCGAGCAAGATTAAGAAGCCCGCCATAAATGGCAGATAAATAAGGGCCATTGTTGTTGCTGTCGCATTGGCAACGAACTTTTCTGGTCCACGGCGAAGTAGCGAGATAAGAAGAACTGGGAATGCGATAGCGGTTGCGATCGCAAGGCCTGCAACGGCGCCTACCCAAGTTGCATAGCTAAGTCCGATAGTTGCGAGCGTTAATCCACGAAACGAGATGTAGATATCGCGCTGCGCAAACGCTTTAGAGAGCTCACGAAGACCGAGAACTACTGCAACTGCTACAACCGCAGCAAAGATCACGCGTTCGTAGGCTAAAGCAAACCAGACAAGTGCGATTAGCGAGAGCGAGACAGCGATCGAAGGAAGGAGTTTTCTTCCAGCACGCTTATTGATCGCCTCGTTTATCGAATGTAGGTCTGACACTTTTTGGTTTGGAGAACTTCTAGACTTCTAGAAGTTCTGCCTCCTTATGCTTTAGGAGGTCATCGATCTTGGCTACGTGTTCGGAAGTTACCTTTTCAAGTTCTTTTTCTCCACGAGCTAGATCATCTTTACCAATATCGCCATCTTTTTCGAGCTTCTCCATTAGCTCCTTGGCAGCGCGGCGGATATTGCGGATCGAAACCTTCGAATCTTCCGCCTTTCCTTTCGCCACTTTGATGTAATCCTTACGGCGTTCTTCCGAAAGCTGCGGCAGAGCAACTCGAATAACTACGCCATCGTTGCCAGGGTTTACGCCAAGATCTGATTCGCGGATCGCTTTTTCAATGCTCGCCATCGCACCTTTATCGAATGGAGAGACGATTGCTAAGCGTGCTTCTGGAACCTGGATTGAAGCCAGCTGCGAAAGCGGAGTGTAAGTACCGTAGTAATCAACCATGATCTTGTTAAAGAGCGCGGGATGAGCGCGGCCGGTGCGAATTGTTGCGAAGTCATCCTTAGCAACTTCTACGGCCTTATCCATCTTGCTCTGCGCATCGGCTAGAGCACTTGCTACATCTGCCATTTTCTTACTCCTCTAATAGGTAAAGCTATGGGACAACTTCTAAAAAATTATGAAACTAAAGTCCCGATCTTTTCGCCACGTACTGCGCGTGCGATATTGCCATTAGACATTAGATCAAAGACGATAATAGGCAACTTGTTCTCGCGGCATAAGCTAAATGCTGCAGCATCTGCAACTGCCAGTGATTTAGATAGAACCTCGTTGTAGGAAATATCGTCGAACTTTGTCGCTGTTGCATCTTTCTTCGGATCTGCGCTGTAGACGCCATCGACTCCGCTCTTGGCAAGAAGTAGCGCTTCTGATCCGATTTCGAGTGCGCGCTGTGCGGCAACTGTGTCGGTTGTAAAGAATGGCATTCCGGCACCTGCGCCGAAAATAACTACGCGACCTTTTTCAAGGTGGCGAATGGCGCGACGTGGAATGTAAGGCTCAGCAACTTGACCCATGGTGATCGCAGTTTGCACGCGAGTGTCGACGCCTTCTTTTTCAAGAAAATCTTGGAGCGCGAGACAGTTCATAACGGTTCCGAGCATTCCCATGTAGTCAGCGCGTGCACGGTCCATACCGACTTGCTGTAGTTCTGCACCGCGGAAGTAATTACCGCCACCGACAACAACTGCCATCTGAACGCCAGTTTTAACAACATCTTTAATCTGCTTTGCGACATCGCGCATGACATCGATATCTACGCCGATGCCTTTTTCTCCGCCGAAAACTTCGCCGGAAAGTTTAAGGAGCACCCGCCGATACGTTCCTCTTGTACCGGGCATGGGTGCTCCTTTTCTAAAGTGTCGTTCTGGCTAGTTTACTGACCTACGCGGAAACGGTGGAATGCCTTGACGGCGGTTCCTGCTTCATCGAGGATCTGCTTCACAGTCTTCTTCGCATCCTTTGCGAAAGCCTGCTCAATTAGCGAAACTTCCTTCACAAAGCCGGTTACGCGGCCTTCGATGATCTTAGAAAGTGACGCCTCTGGCTTGCCTTCTTCACGGGCTGTTTCTTCTGCGATACGACGCTCATTTTCAATGAGGTCTGCAGGAACATCTTCGCGATTTACGAACTTAGGTGCGAACGCTGCGATGTGCTGCGCAATATCTTTACCAACTTCAGCTGCTTCCTTAGCAAGCGAAACAAGAACGCCAACCTGAGGTGGAAGATCTGGTGAAGTCTTGTGTAGGTAGAGTCCAACTGGCCCATCTACTACAGCAACATTGCGAATTTCGATCTTCTCGCCCATAGTTGCATTGCCTTCATCAATAACTGCTTGCACAGTCTTTCCGTTAGCCATTGTTGAAGCAAGGAATGCTTCAACTGTTGGAGTCTTTGAGGCGAGTAGGTGATCAACTAGTTCATCGCCAAGTGCGACGAAACGCTCGCCCTTTGCAACGAAGTCAGTTTCGCAGTTGAGCTCGAGCATTACGCCAAGATCGCCTGAAACCTTTGCAACAACTAGACCATTTGAAGTCAAGCGACCTTCGCGCTTGGTAACTCCCTTAAGTCCTTTTACTCGAATGATGTCGAGAGCTTTGTTGTAATCGCCATCTGCTTCATCGAGCGCCTTCTTGCAATCGAGCATTCCTGCTGCAGTTGCTTCACGAAGACGTTTTACATCATCTGCTGAATAGTTAGCCAATTTACTTATGCCTCCGGTGTTGTTGGTGCTGCTTCAAGTAACTCTTTTTCAAGTGCTTCAGTTGCCGCGTTCTTTGCAGCATCAGGAGCAGGTGCATTTGCGGTACGAGCCTTCATGCCCTCAACAATTGCATCGGTGATAACGCGAGTTAGTAGACCGATTGAACGGATCGCATCGTCGTTACCTGGAATCTTGTAATCAACTTCATCTGGATCGCAGTTTGTATCCAAGATTGCAATTACAGGAATGCCTAGCTTCTTCGCTTCTTGAACAGCGAGGTGCTCTTTCTTGGTATCTACAACCCAGATAGCTGAAGGCAACTTGGTCATGTGACGGATACCGTCAAGGTTCTTAAATAGCTTTTCGCGCTCACGACGAAGAACAAGAAGTTCTTTCTTAGTAAGCAAAAGGTCATTTGCGTTCTCAAGAGCTTCAAGCTCCTTGAGGCGCTGAATACGCTTGTAAACAGTTGGGAAGTTAGTAAGCATTCCACCTAACCAGCGCTCGGTGACGGTTGGCATTCCAACGCGTGCAGCCTGCTGCATGATCGGTTCGTGTGCTTGCTTCTTTGTTCCAACGAATAGAACGTGTCCGCCCTTTGCGACGGTGTCCTTTACGAATTCATATGCTTGATCGATAAGTGCAAGTGATTGCTGGATATCGATGATGTAGATGCCATTGCGCTCTGTGAAGATAAAGCGCTTCATCTTTGGGTTCCAGCGACGTGTCTGATGTCCGAAATGGACTCCACTGTCGAGGAGTTCTCGCATTGTTACAACTGCCATGGCAGCGTTCTCCTTTTTAGGTTTTTGCGCACAGCGCAATAAACCTGCTCGGTTTATGGCTTAACAATTTGTTAGGCCCGTCGCACCTACAACGCCGACCAACCTTTGAAACTGAATTTCTCAAGTTGGACCGAAGTGGCTTGTATTCCCTGCGAAGCAGTTCATACATAAGTGCTGAGATGTCACCAGATCGCTCTGGTGCAGGGGAAATCTTACCTTCCGCAAAGGAGTGCTAAATCCACCTTTAGATCTGAACTTATGCGCGGGGGTGGGCTTGTTTAAAGGCTTTTTGAAGTCTTTCTGTAGAAACGTGGGTATAGATCTGAGTTGTGGCAAGAGATGCATGGCCCAAGATTTCCTGCACGGTGCGAAGGTCTGCTCCCCCCTCAAGTAAATGTGTGGCGGCAGAATGTCGCAGCGCATGCGGACCTAACTTCACTGCCCCTTCGAGAGCTTCAAGTGCGTGATAAACAACGGTGCGAACAGTGCGCTGATCAATTCTTTTCCCGCGCACACCTAAGAAAACTGCGCGATCTGATTTATCTCCAGCCAATGATGGTCGGCCATCTTTTAACCAAGCTTCTAGTGCGCGCATCGCCGGATTTCCGAGCGGGATCGTGCGCTCTTTATTTCCTTTACCAATGACTCGAATCGTATTTCGCTCATAATCAATATCTTGCAAATCAAGTCCGCAGAGTTCGGATACGCGGGCTCCACTGGCATATAAGACTTCCACCATCGCACAATCACGTTTGGAAAGCGGTCCATCTTCTTCGGCAACTCGCGTGGCAAGCGCATCCATCGCAAGTCCAGCATCGGCAACGTTTAATACATCTGGCAAAGTTCGCGCACCTTTAGGAGTTGCCAGAGCTGCGCCGACATCTTTTGCCAGATATCCCTTCTTCGTTGCCCATTTAGTAAATAGACGAATCGAAACCGCGCGACGAGAAAGCGTCGTGCGCGCTCCGCCTTTAACCTGCTGGTTGGCTAACCACGAGCGGATATGTGAGAGTTCTAGCTTGGCGAAGTCGGTGATATCTAACTTCTCTAAATGCTCAAAGAATGAAT